>JAYUSP010000220.1:0-5905 GCA_043755615.1 Betaproteobacteria bacterium | reverse complement strand
TGCGTCGTTGCATCCCCTTGCCGCACTGCCAGTGCGACTGCGGGGCTGCGCCTAGCCTGACGAAAAAATCCATCGTTTTCATTTCGACATGTTTTTGGTGAATCGGACTACTGGTACGCCGGCACAGAGAGTTCGGAACACAAAGGCGCGTCTTCGGCCCGCGGGCGGCGTTGCAAATCCTCGCGATACCTACGGGTATCGCTGCGGTTTGCGCCTTGCCCGCGCGCCGAATCCATCGCCTTTGTGATGTTCCGAAATCGCTGTGCCAGCGTACTACCTTGGCGGTTGCGAACGAGACGCGCCAGCGGCCGGCACCGCAGCCGCGACCCAGTCGCCCGATTTGCCGCCGTGTTTTTCGAGCACCTGCACGGCGTCGATGACCATGCCGCGGTCGACCGCCTTGCACATGTCGTAGACCGTCAACAGCCCGACCTGCACGGCGGTCAGCGCTTCCATCTCGACGCCGGTGCGGCCCAGCGTTTCGACCTGCGCGGTGCAGCGCACCAGCGAAGCCGCGGCGTCGATCTCGAAGTCCACCGCGACCCGGGTCAGCGCCAGCGGATGGCACAGCGGCACCAGGTCGGCGGTGCGTTTGGCGCCCTGGATCGCAGCCACCCGCGCGATGCCGATCACGTCACCCTTGTGCGCACGGCCCTCCTTGATGAGCGCCAGCGTCGCCGGCAGCATGCGGATCAGGCCCGTCGCGCGCGCGACCCGGTGGGTCACCTCCTTGGCCGCGACATCGACCATATGCGCCTGGCCCTGGGCATCAAAATGGGTCAGCGCTGAAGGGGTCGGTGGCGCGGTCGGTAGCGCGGTCGGTAGCGCGGTCGGTAGAGTGGTGGCTGTAGGGGTCGGCGAAGTGGGCATCGGGGCGGGTCAAAGCGGGCCCAACAGGGCGAAACGTGGCAGCAACCTTGCAGTGTCATCATAACGACCCGAACCTTGACCGCCCGAACATGAACCGCCTGACCGGTGCCGGCCTGCATGGCCCTTGACCCTGACCAGCCGCGCCGCCGCTCATCGGCCCGCGGCCGGGCCGCACGGCGTGTCGTCGCCACGCTGCTGATGTTGATGCTGGCCCTGCCGGCGCCGCTGGTCACGGCCCAGGTGCGCCTGCCGGCCCTTGGTGATGGCCTGCCCGACGAGCTCAGCATCGGCTCTGAGCGCCGTTACGGTGACCAGGTGATGCGCGAGATCCGCCGCGACCCGGCGTACCTGGACGACCCGGTGCTGCTGGCCTACGTGCAGTCGATCTGGCAGCCGCTCGTCGACGCGGCGCGCCGGCGCGGCGACATCAGCGCCGACGCCGACGCGCAGCTTGCCTGGGAAACATTTCTGGTGCAGGACCGCAGCGTCAACGCCTTTGCGCTGCCGGGTGGTTTTGTCGGCATCCACCTCGGCATGATCGCGGTCACCGACAGCCGCGACGAACTCGCTTCGGTGCTCGCGCACGAGCTGTCGCATGTCACGCAGCGCCATATCGCGCGCAGTGTTGCCGCGGCAAGCCAGCAAAGCGCGATCGGCATCGCGGCGATGATCCTGGGCATGATCGCGGCCAGCCGCAGCGGCAACGCCGACATGGCCCAGGCCGCACTGGCCGGCGGCCAGGCAGTGATGTTGCAAGGCCAGCTCAATTTTTCGCGTGACATGGAGCGCGAGGCCGACCGCATCGGCTACGGCGTTTTCAGCGACGCCGGTCACGCCCCGGCGGGCATGGCGACGATGTTCGAGAAACTCGACCACGCCTCGCGGCTCAACGACAGCGGCGGCTTCCCGTACCTGCGCAGCCACCCGCTCACCGTCGACCGCCTGGCCGAAGCGCGCTCGCGTGTCGGCCTGCCCAGCAGCCCGGCCAATCCGGCTAACCTAGCCAATGCGGCCAGCGCGGCCTTGGCCACCGCTGCGGCCGCCACCCAGGGGCCCCAAGGTGGTCACGACCTGATGCGCGCCCGGGCGATGGTTCTGATGGAGCCCAATGTGCTGGCCTGGCGCCGCCACGTCGACCAGGCCGGCGCGCCGCTGGCCGGCGCTGGCCGCGTGGCGCGCCTGTATGCCGGCGTGCTGGCGGCGTCGCTGCTGCGCGAACATGCGGTCAGCGAAATGCTGTGGACGGCGCTGAGCGCAGCGGCGCTCGCCGCCGACCGCAGCGGTGCCGCCGAGCTGCGCTGGCTGCGCGCCGAGACCCTGCTCGCGCGTGGCGATGCCGATGCCGCGGCGCGCACGCTCGGGCACGACCGCCCCCAGGCTGACGATGTACGTCGTCCGCCCCCCGTGGGGGATGAGCAAAGTGGCAAAACCACAATTGCGCATGCGCCGCCGGGAGCCGCCGGCAGCGTCCGCCCTGAGTTGTTGCTGCGGGCGCAGACCGCACTGCGCCGCTTCGAGGCCGGCTCGGGGCCCCGTGCCGAGCTGCGCGCCGTCACCGAACAACTGCAATCCTGGGTCGCGGTGCAAAAGTTCGATGCCGCCGCCTGGGGCCTGCTCGGACAGTGTCACGCGGCGTTGGGCGCAAGGCTGCGTTCGTTGCGCGCGCAGGCCGAAGCCAGGGTGTCGCTGGGCGATATCGCGTCGGCGGTCGACCGCCTGCGCGCGGCGCAGACCGAAGCGCGGCGCGGCGAGAATATCGATTTCGTCGAGGCCTCGGTGATCGACGCTAGGCTGCGCGATCTCGAAGGCCAGCGCCGCCGGATGGCCGCCGAGATGCGCGAGCGCGGCGGTCGCAGCAGCGGCGAGCCCGAGCCGCGCTGAAGATATAGATTGGCCCGCGCCCGAGCTTGCCCCAGCCGGCAGCCCCGCCGCCGCGCCTTCAGTTCAGGTACATGCCCAGGTAACGCCGGCCGTGGCTCACCGCGTCGGCGTCGGGGCAGGCGGCGAACCAGTCGATGAGTTGCAGGCGGGCCTTTTCGCGCCACTCGGTCTTGTCGCGCAGCACGACCTCGAGCAACTGGTCAAACGCGGCGCGGAAGTCGCCCTCGAAGACCAGCAAGGCGGCCCACCCGAAGCGGGCGTCAAAGTCCTTCGGGTTGGCCGCGACACGCGCGGCCAGCGCCGAGGCGTCGCCGGGCGGGCGGTTCCTGGCCAGCGCGATGCGTTTGAGCAGCGCCGCATGGCGGTCGTTGCGCCGGTCTTCGGCGACGGTCTCGAGCAACTCGGTGGCCTCGTCAAAAGCCTCGGCGCCGATCCACAGCTCGCCCAAGTCGAGCGTGGCTTCGACATGCCCGGGCTCGATCGCCAGCGCCTCGCGAAGCATTGCCTCCGCGGTCTCGGCGTCGGCGATCTTGGCTTCTTCGCGCAACTGTTCGACGGGCGACACCTGCGGGCCGAGATGTTTGTCCAGGAAGGCACGCACCTGGGCTTCGGGCAGCGCGCCATTGAACTGATCAACCGGCCGGCCGCCGACAAACAGCACCACCATCGGGATGCTGCGGATCTGCAGCGCGGCCGAGATCTGCGGCGCTTCGTCGGTGTTGAGCTTGGCGAGCAAAAAACGCCCGCCGAATTCTTGCACCAGTTTTTCGAGCACCGGCTTGAGGCCGCGGCAAGGCGCGCACCAAGGCGCCCAGCAGTCGACCAGCACCGGCACTTCGAGCGAGCGCTCGAGCACGGTCTGGCGGAAGTCGGCTTCGCTGACATCGAACGACAGCTCGGCGACCGACGGGACGGCGGGCGCGGCGGATTGCGAGAAATTCATGGGGCGGGTGTGATCTGGTGGGGCGAACGGGGATGGCGGATTTGTTGACACCCGCTTAGTCGAGTTTGATGCCGAGGCGCGTGATCACCGGCCCCCAACGTTTCACATCAGCGTCGATGACACGCCTGAAGTCTGCGGCGCTGCCGCCGACGACGGTCATGCCCTGCGCGTCCAGCGCCTGCCGCACGGCAGGATCTTGCAGGACCGCGTTGGCATCGGTGTTGATTTTGGCGATGACGGCTTCGGGTGTGCCGGCGGCGGCGAAGAGGCCGTTCCAGGCCAGCGACTCGACGTTGCGGTAACCACTCTCGGCCAGCGTCGGCAAGTCGCTGAGCGTCGCCGAGCGCTGGCCGCTGCTGACCGCAATCAGCCGAATCTTGTTGTTGCGCACATGCGGCAGCAGCGCCGGGGCGACCATGAAGGTCGCGTCGGCTTCGCCTTGTGCCACTGCCATCGCGGCCGGCGGCGAGCCGTTGAAAGGCACATGCGTGGCGCTGATGCCGGCCTCGGCGATGAAGAGTTCCATCGTCAGGTGCGCCGAGCTGCCGTTGCCCAGCGACGAATAGTTCATGCGCCCGTTCTGGGCCTTGGCCCAGGCCGCAAATTCGGCGACCGTCTTCGCCGGCACCTTGTCGGCGTTCACCGCCAGCACGTTCGGCTGGCTGGTGGTCATGATCACCGGCACCAGGTCCTTCGCCGGGTCGTAGGGCATCTTGCGATATAGAAACGGGCCAAAGGCAATCGGGCCGTTGAAGCCGATCGCCAGCGTGTGGCCGTCGCTGGCCTTGGCCGCGACATCCACACCGAGCATGCCGCCGGCGCCGGGTTTGTTCTCGACGACCACCGGCTGGCCCCAGCGTGCCGCGAGTTTGTCGCTCATCAGGCGGGCGATGAGGTCGAGCGAACTGCCCGGCCCGGTGGGCACGACGATGCGCACCGGGCGTGTCGGCCAGGCCACCTGGCCAAAGGCCGGCAACGCCGCGGCGAGGGTGCCGAGCGTGGCCAGGGTGATGAGCGTTCGGCGCGATGAGGTCATGGTGGGCGGTCTCTTCAGTGCAAATCGGCAGGTCTTCAGCCCGCCTATCGTAGACGCTGGTGGACATCTGGCGGACGTCTGGTAGATGTCTGGTAGACGCTGCCCCAGGCGTCGCGTTGCGCGGAGGCCGAATCCGTGCCCATTCATGCGACGATGCGGCCCGTCTTCACCCGCACCCGCCCACCATGGTCCGCTTCCTTTTTGCCCTTGTTGTCCTCGCCGGTCTGCTGGTGGCTTACTTCTGGGCCGCGCTGAGCTGGAGTTATTCGTCGGGAGAGCGCGCCGGCTGGGTGCAGAAGCTGTCCAACAAAGGCTGGGTCTGCAAGACCTGGGAAGGCGAGCTGGCGCTGGTGTCGCTGCCGGGTTCGTCGGTGGAAAAGTTTCACTTCACGGTGCGCGAAGAGGGCGTAGCCAACCAGATCATGCAGGCGATGGGCAAGCGCGTGAGCCTGCACTACGAAGAAAAGGTTGGCCTGCCGACAAGCTGTTTTGGCGAGACGCGGCACTTCGTGACGAAGGTTCTGCCGTCGGCAGAGATCCCGATCGGGCCTGGCATCACGATTCCAGTCGCGCCGCCGGCGCCACCGGTGGTGCCGGCACCGGCCGCGACAACGCCGCCGCCAGTGCCCGCTGCGACCGCGCCCGCCGCGCCCGCGGCACCTGCACCCGCACCCGCACCTGCACCCGCACCCGCACCCGCACCCGCACCCGCCGCATCGCGGCCCTGATCGCGCCGCGGGCAGCGACAGACCGCGTCAGGGATAAAGCCCGCGCTCCTCGCGCGCCGACAGGATGCGTTCGCAGGCCACGGCAAAAGTCGCAGTGCGCAACGTCGTCTTGAGGCGATCGGCGGTGTCCCAGATATTTTTCAGCGCGCCGACCATGATCTTGTCGAGGCGGACATTGATTTCATCTTCGGTCCAGAAAAACGAAGAAAAATCCTGCACCCACTCGAAATAACTCACCGTCACGCCGCCAGCGTTGCAGATCACGTCGGGCACGATCAACACGCCGCGGTCGGCAAGGATGTCGTCGGCCGACGGCACCGTCGGGCCGTTGGCACCTTCGAGCACCAGCTTGGCCTTGATGCGGTGGGCACGCGCCGCGGTGATCTGGCCTTCGAGCGCGGCCGGGATCAGGATGTCGCAGTTGACGTCCCAGAATTCCTCGTTGGC
>JAYUSP010000219.1:0-5911 GCA_043755615.1 Betaproteobacteria bacterium | reverse complement strand
GTTCACCCACGGTGAGCGATGTCGCCGGTGACGGCACCACCATCAACGAGGCCAATACCTTTGCCAACGGCGATGCGGTGACCTACCACGCGCCGCCGCTGAAGACCTTCCTCGCCAGCCAGGTTGACGTCACCGTCACCACGTCGCCGACGGCGGCGACCACGGTGGTGCCCGCCGCCGCTGCCGAAAATATCTATTTCTTCGACGACGCCGGCCACGGCTTTGCCACCGGCGATGTGCTGGTCTATGGCGTGAGCGGCGGCAGCCCGATCAGCGGGCTGGTCAATGGCACCAACTACAAGGCGTCGGTCATCGATGGCTATGCGCTGCAGCTGAAACCGACCACCACGACGAGCCTGCAATTTGTCAAGTTGGTCGGCGGCCCCACACCGGCCAACGCCAAGATCATCGGCACCGACTGGGCCGCGCGCGGCTTCCGCGTCGGTGATGTGGTCAGCGTGTCGGGCGCGGCCGGCGCCGGTGGCGCGGGCAGCAACAATGTGGCGCGCACGGTGCTGGCGATCAGCGGCCCCGGCGGCAATACGCTCGAAGTCGCGGGCGATTTTGCGACTGCCGAAACCGTGGTCAAGACGGTCGACGGCAACCGCGCGATCCTGATCGACCCGGTCAACCGTCAGAGCACCGCCACACACAGCCTGGTGCGCCCGGGCGACCAGAAATTCTCCAACCTGACCGACGGGCAGACCTACTACATCGTCGGCCGCACGGCCACCACCTACCAGGTGGCCGACTTCGGCGGCGCTGCCAAGATCCTCGGTACCGCCGGCCTCACCGGCGCCACGGTGCACAACTTTGCGCGTGAAAGTGTCGATCTCACGGCGCCGCTGGGCACCAGCACGCACCAGTTCCGCATCGACGTCACCGGCGCCGTCGACGGCACCACGCAGCGCATCGTCGGCCCGGGCGGCGTGTCGCTGGCGACGCTGAAGCCGCCGCCCGGTGACGCCGTGTCCACCGCCGGTGCCACCGGCTCGGGCAAGGGCATCTTTTACGGCAGTGCGGCGAACTCTTCGACCTCGACCGCCACCGCGACTGTCACCGCCTACATCGCGTCGGCATCGCTGACGACCACGCCGCTGGCGAGCCCGAGCCTCGTGCAGGGCCAGGTCTCGGTGCTCGCCGATTCGACGACCAACGCACGTGCCACGGTGAGCAACGGCTCGGGTGGCTTCATCGGCATCGGCAGGGCCAACGCGACCACCGCGCAGACCAGCACGACCGCGGCCTTCGTCGGCGCCAGCACCATCATCGGTGCCGGTGGCGACGTGAGCGTGCGGGCCCGGTCGCTGCATATCACCGACGGCAACGCACGCGCCGACTCCGGCGGCTTTGCAGCCGACGTGCGCGCCAACATGAACTCGACCGTGGTCTACAACACCACCGCCACGCTGCGCGGCGGCGCCAAGGTCGTTTCGGCCGGGCATGTCGACGTGTCCACCGTCGGCGACGCACAATCGTCCACCCGGTCGTCGGCCGACGGCCGCGGGTTTGGCGGCGGCGGTTATGGCACGACCAACTACACGCTCACCGGCAGCAGCCTCGTCGACGTCGGCACCAACACCGTGCTGACCGCCAATTCGACCAGTCTGCGCGCGACCACCGCCGACATGACGCTGTACACCGAAGCCAAGGGCTGGGGTGCCGGCTTCGTGGGGGTGTCGATCGACAACTCCAACCTGACGGCCACGGCCACCAATACGGTGACCATCGGCAGCGGCGCCAGCATCACCGGCTACGACGGCGTTGACATCGAGGCCACGTTCAAGGGCGTCGACACCTTCGCCTATTCGTACGCCGAGGTGATCGGCCTGTTCGGCTACCTGGAATCGAATCGCAACAACAGCACCACGCTGATCTCCAGCGTGGTCGCCGATCCCCGCACCAATCCGCTTGCAGCGCGGGCGCTGATCACCGCCGGCCCGCGCAATGCCGGCAACAGCAAGCTGGGCCACCCGACGGGCGAGGCCGCCACGCTGGACCACCTGGCGCTGTACGTCAACACCACCAACCAGATCGACCGCATCAACGCCAACGGCGACTACAGCCGGCGCGCGCTGGCGGCCGGCGGCGTCAACGGCGCCATCAACAACATCCAGAACCGCAGCGTCAACTGGAACGCCAACGTGATGATCTTCTCGGGCCAGAGCCCCGAGCTCGAGATCGCCGAGATCGTCATCGACGACACCGGCAAGATCGTCAAGGCCATCAACGCGAGCATCGACACGGTGGCGTCGAACGCGCAGATCACGGGCACGATCGCCACCACCGAAACCGAAATCTTCGTCAACGACATCGGCAACAACGACCCCGGCCAGGCCTACTTCGACAACAGCGTCGACACCAGCACCGACGCCACCGGCCGCGCCAATGCCGGCACCGCCACGCTGAATATCGACGGCGATGGCGGCCACTGGACCTTCAGCGACACCTTCCGCCAGGTGCTGATCACCAACGCCTGGAACCGGCCGCTGAAGATCAACAACATCGACGTCGTCAACACCACGCAGAACCCGCTGGTCGAACTCGACGGCCCGAACGTGCCGCTGACCTTCTCGATCGACCGTACCGTCGCGCCGACGCTGGTGCAGATCCTGAACCTCGCAGCGTCGGACATCATCCTCAACGGCAGCATCAACAACCCGATCGGCGCGACTGTCATCCGCAACAGCGGCGGGTCGATCCTGGCCGCACGCGACCGCGGCGTCGGCGAGCTCACGGCCACCACCGGGCGCGTTTCGCTGGTCACCACGGCGATCCTCGACATCCAGGCGAATGCGGCCGGCGAGAACATTGGCAGCGGCAGCACCCGTGTCAACGTCGACATGATCTACAGCGACGACGCGCTGCCGACCACCACCTTCCGCAGCAGCGATGTCTCGAACCTGGCTGACGCTGTGTTCCTGGGCAGCGCTTCGTTGTTCAGCGGCCAGCTCGTCAGGTATCAAACCAACGGTGCTGAGATTGGCGGGCTGACCGACGGCAACTACTACACCGTGATCCGCTCGGCCAGCGGCGCCAGCATCCAGCTCGCCACTCGGGCGGGCAATGTCCTCACGGTGGTGGCGCTCGACCCGAGCACAGCAGCCGACACCGTGCTGCACACGCTCACCGCGGCGCAGCATGTGGTGGGCTCGGCTGGCGAGGACATCTTCCTCGACCTCAAGTCCCACCTGCGCGACGAACCCGCGGTGACCGAGTTCACCGCCACCATCGATACCCTCTCGGCTGGCGGCAGCGTCGACGTGCTGCTGCAGGCGTCGGTGCAGGAAACCGGCGCCGGCGCGTCCAGTGGCGTGCGGGTCACGACGCTGAACGAAACCACGATCCCGCTGCCATCGACGTCGAAGGACGTCAATATCAAGACCTTCTTCCGCCCTGATGGCAGCGCCACGCCGAGCAAGAACCTGGCCGCTTTTGGCGGCACCGAGACCGCGCGCAACAGCATCTATGACTTCCGCAATCTTGACGCGCTGGGTGACCGCAAGCTGGCCGGCCTGACCGCCGGTGACGACATCGTCGTCGCCGCGACCAACCCGCTGCCCGCCGATACGCTGATCCACGTGCTGGGCATCACCGAGATTCAGGCGCTCGGCGACATCGATGTGCTGACCAACGGCTACATCACACTCGCCGAAAAAACCGGCGACCTGCGCGTCGAGCGCATCCGCTCGAACGCCAACGATGTGCTGCTGTATTCGCCGGCGGCGATCGTCGACGCACGCAACGACGACACCAATACTGGCGCCGAGGCCGATGTCTCGGGCGAGAACATCACGCTGGTGGCCGGCACCGGCCTGGTCTACCCGCCGGGCACGGCGGCTGCACCCGGCAGCGTGGACGTGAACAGCCCGCTCGGCGGCATCGGCGCGGCGAACAACTTCGTCGAGATCAACACCGACCTCGTGGCCGGGGCCAGCACCGGCGTGCTGCGCGCCTATGACACCACGGCAGACGCCACTGCTGGCATCTTCGTCGACGAAGTCATCGGCGATATGCCCGTGCACAGTGTCGAAACCATCGGCGACGCTTCGCTGCGCACCACGGGCGGCTCGATCGTCGATGCGCTTAACGACGCTGCGGCCAACGTGCTGGCCAGGTCGATCGACCTCGACGCCAATGGCGCCACCGCGTCGATCGGCAGCGCCACCAACGAGTTCGAGATCGATTCCCGCCGCGGCTCGGCCGCCGGCAGCGGCGATGTCGGCGCCGAAGCGCAGGTCAATATCTACCTGACCGAAACCGACGCCGACCTGCGCCTGGTGCTGGCGCACGCCTATACCGGCAGCATCCTGTTGACGGTGCGCGAGTCCGCCGACCTGGACGAAGACTTCGTGCTGGTGCGCATGGGCTCGGCACGTTTTGCCGAAGATGCCACCACGGCGCCGGGCAACGACCTCGACGCGCCGCGCGACATCCTGCACGGCCAGGTCTTTGCCGAACAGGGCAGCGTCACCGTGCGTGCCGGCGACGACGTATCGCTCGACTCCAACAGCGAGGTCGTCGCCGCGACCACGATCGACATCTTCGGCGATGCGTCGAACAACGACATCGACGCCGACACCGCCAGCGTGCCGGGCGATGGCCACGGCACAAACATGGCGCTGCGCGGCAAGTTGGTCGCTGGCGCCGTGGTCAGCCCCGGCAACTCAGCTGCCGGCGCCACCGTCGGCAGCTATCTGCCGAGCGCTGCCGCGCCGGCGCACCTGACCAACATCTGGGGCCACACCGACAGCGACACGATCGACTTCGGCGACGCGTCCGGCATCGGCGGTGGCAACACCTGGGGCGACGCAGGCTTCATCTTCATCGGCGCCAAGACGCGGGTGCACGGCAGCCAGAACGCCGAGTCGCTGCTCGCCGACGGCGAAGACCTGATGCGGGTGTATTTCCTGCAGGACGCCGCGGCCACCACCGGCCCGCGCCAGGTCTTTGCAGCGCAACACACGCTCACGCTCGACGGCCAGGCCGGCACCGACGCCTTCGAGGTCTACACCCTGGGCAGCCAGGGCGACGAGCGCAACTACGTCGTCAACGTGCTCGATACCGGCGTGCAGGACAACGGCGTCGACAGCCTTGCCATCTTCGGCCACGACACCACCGACGGCGGGCAAGCCGCCGACGACATCTTCCTGCTGCGCGCTGCGCAGTCGCTGCCGGACGAGGCCGCCGACCGGCCGGGATATGTCGCGATGCTGCATGGCGACGTCAACACCTATCTCGATGTCGACGAGAACACCAACGCATCGCTCGAAGTCCAGCGTGTCAACTACGACAGCGCGCTGAATGGGCGCCTGAGCGTCTTCGGGCGCGGCGGCAACGACTATTTCGCCAGCGACGACACGACCGTCACCGTCACGCTCGACGGCGGCGCCGGCAAGGACAACTTCCGCATCGGCCAGGTTTTTGGCAACAAGCGCAACGACCTGCCCACCGAAGGCGCGCTGCTCGCGCAGGATGTCTTCCCCGACCTCGTCGCCACCACCCGCGGCTGGCTCAGCCCGGGCATCGGTGCGCCGATGGTTGTGCACGGCGGCACTGGCGACGACCAGTTCACGGTCTTTTCCAACCAGGCCGAACTGCGCCTCGAAGGCGACGACAACGACGACACCTTCGTCGTGCGCTCGTTTGCCATCGCCGCGGTGGTCGACACCGACGCGAATGGTGACGGCCTGAAGAACGCACTCGATATCACGGCGCCGACGATCGACCGCAACGGCGACTTGGTTGTCAATGCCGCCGACGCCAACCTCACCGCGACCTGGGTCGACGACGTTCTCGTCACCGACAGCCAGGGTGTGGCGATCCCGAAAATCGGCAGTGGCTTCTCGACCTTGCGCCCGCTCGACATCCGCACCGGCGGCGGCGACGACGAGGTGCAGTACAACGTCAA
>JAYUSP010000218.1:0-5918 GCA_043755615.1 Betaproteobacteria bacterium | reverse complement strand
CGCGTCGGCCACCGAATTGCTGATCACGCTCAGGATCTCGGCCGACGCCTTCTGCTGTTCGAGCGCCTCCTTGGTCTCGTTGAACAGGCGCACGTTCTCGATGGCGATCACCGCCTGATCGGCAAATGTTTGCAGCAGCCTGACCTGGGTGTCGGGGAAGGTACCCGGCTCTGCGCGCAGCACGGTGATGGCACCCGTCGGCGCGCCGTCCTGCAGCAGCGGCACGGACAGCGCGCTGCCAAAGCTGACAGCCGGGTCGCGGCCCTTGAAGGCGTAGCCGGGTTCGGCCTGGGTGTCATGGATCTGCACCGGTTCGCAGTTCAGAACCGCCAGCGCCGTGGCACTGCCTGAACCCGGCCGTTGCGGCCACACGTCGTCCCAGGGGTTCCTGGCCGCACCCGATGCGTCGTGAAAGGCCGCAAGGTGGATCAGTTCCCCGTCGAAGCGCGTGACCACGCTGAAGCGGGCGCCACAAAGCCGCAGCGCGCTCGCGGCGATCGCGTCGAACACCGGTTGCACGTCGGTCGGCGACTCGCTGATCACGCTCAAGACCTCGGCCGTCGCGGTCTGCCGATCCAGCGCCTCCTTGGTCTCGTTGAAGAGCCGAACGTTCTGGATTGCGATCACTGCCTGGTCAGCGAACGCCTGCGCCAGCGCAACTTCCTGGGCATCGAATGCACCCGTCGTTGCGCGCAGGATCGTCAGGCAACCGATCGCCAGGCCATCACGCAGCAGCGGCACGAACAGGCACGACTTGTAGCCCAGCGCAATCGCCAACTGCGGCATGCGCTCGAACTGTCTTGCGGCTTCGGCCGTGTCGGCGACCGCAATCAGGCGTGATTCGAGAATGCAGGTGCCGGCCCCGCTGCCGCGGTCCAGCGGCCAGGGCTTCAGGATGCCGTCGGCCTGGTCGCCCGGGTCGGCCGGGCCGTCGCCTGCGTAGGCCACCGACTCGATCATGTCGCCCTTGGGCATCGCCAGGGCCACGCCCTTGCCGGCAAAAAGGCGCCGGCAACTGCGCACGATGGCGTCGAACACGGGCTGGGTGTCGGTGACCGAGCTGCTGATCACGCGCAGGATCTCGGCGGTGGCGGTCTGCCGCTCCAGCGCTTCCTTGGTCTCGTTGAACAGCCTCGCGTTCTGGATCGCGATCACGGCCTGGTCCGAGAAGGTCGACAGCAGCGCCAGCTCTCTCTCGGAATACGGCCGCGGTGGCTTGCGCATGACATTCAGCGTGCCGATGCCCCGGCCTTGCCAGATCAGCGGCGACACCGCGCCGGCAAAGTTGCCGTAGTCGCGAACGATGGCCTGCATGTACGCCGGCATGTCGGGCGCCTGCCCCCAGTCGCCCCAGTACATCGTCTTGCCCTGCGCGATCGCGGCGCCGCTGATGGTGCCGGCCAACGGGCGTGGGTAGTGTTTGGGCCCCCACTGCGCAAAGCTGCCGCGGCAGGCGCTGGCATCGAGCTGATCCTGCGCGTCGACGAGGAACACCGCCACGTCGTGGGTCGCGAACAGGCGCTCGCAACTGTCGAGGATCTTCTCGAAGACCGGCACCGTATCGGCGACCGAACTGCTGATGACTTGCAGCACTTCGGCGGTGGCGGTCTGGCGCTCCAGCGCCTCCTGGGTCTCATTGAACAGGCGCGCGTTTTCCAGCGCCAGCCCGAGGCTGGCCGCCACCGTCGTGAGCAGCTGCACCTGCGCTTCGCCGAAGGCGTATTCATGCAGATAATCTTCGAGCGCCAGGTAGCCCAGGACACGATCGCTGCCGATGATGGGCACCCGCACCATCGACCGGCTGTCGTCGGTGCCGGGGATCGTCTTCAACCCGGCGGCGTCCATTTCTGCGGGTGTGTGATAGACCGTCGGCAGCCGGCTCGCGGCCATGCGCGAAAAAAATCCGCCCGCCACCGGCGCATCGGGCTCGACCTCAAGCCGCTGGCCATGTTCGACGTAGTACAGCGTGCGCAGCAGGTGCGCCGCTTCGTCGTGCCAGACGATGGCGAGGTCTTCAGTACCGAGCAGCTCGCGCAGCTTTTCGCCGACCAGGTCGACGACGGCCTGGAAGCCACGCTTCGAGGCGACCCCTTGCTGGATGCTGTTGATCAGCGCCAGCTGGCGCATCAGCGTCGCCGAACCGGGGTCTTCGGTCATCGCGAATGCGGCTTGCGGCGGGGCACCTCGGGCCGCTCGAATCAGGCCCCGCCCGGGCCCGCAGCTTCGAGAAAATCGCAGGCCAGGTTGGCCAGCGCGCGCACGCCGATGCCGAGCCCGGCTTCGTCGATATAGAACTTCGGCGAATGGTTCGACGGCGCCTTGGCTGGGTCTTCGCTTTCGGGCGTGACGCCGATGAAGATGAAGAGCCCGGGCACGACCCGCTGGAAGAACGAAAAATCCTCCGAGCCGGTGACCTTGGGCGCCAGCAGCAGGCCCGCGCCGGCAACCCGTTGCAGCGTCGGCAACATCGCCGCGGTGAGCTGCGGGTCGTTGACCGTGACCGGGTAGTGTTTCTTGATGCACACCGTGCAGCCAGCCCGCGAGCCGCGTGCAATCGACTCGGCAAGCGTCGTGACGCGCTCGTGCACATCGTCACGCATGCCTTCGTCGAAGGTGCGGATGGTGCCGGTCATGCGCACTTCGTCGGGAATGATGTTGGCGCGCACGCCGCCGCGGATGGTGCCCAGCGTGACCACGACCGGCTCCTGCGTGATATCCATCTGGCGGCTGACCACGGTCTGCAAACCGAGCACCACCTGCGCGGCGGTGACGATCGGGTCGACCCCCAGCCAGGGCGCGGCACCATGGGTCTGGCGGCCGTGCACGGTGATGTCGAGCGAATCGGAGCTGGCCATCGTCGCCCCCGGCCGGTAGCCGAGCACGCCCACCGGCAGCCGCGACGTGACATGCAGGCCGAAGATCGCGCGTGGTGTCGGGTTCTGCAAAGCACCTTCGGCGATCATCATCTTGGCACCGCCGTCTTCACCTTCGGGCGGCATCTCTTCGGCCGGCTGGAAGATGAAAACCACCGTGCCGCGCAGGCTGGCGCGCAGGCCACAAAGCACCTGCGCCACGCCCATCAGGATCGCGACATGCGCGTCGTGGCCGCAGGCGTGCATGACGCCGACTTCTTCGTTGTTCCAGGTCGTGCGCGCTTTCGATGCAAATGGCACGTCGACCTGCTCGGTCACCGGCAGCGCGTCCATATCGGCGCGCAGCGCGACCACCGGGCCCGGCAGCGCACCCTTGAGCACGCCGACGACACCGGTGTGCGCAACCTCGGTGCGCACGCTGTCCAGCCCAAGCGCGCGCAGGTGCGCGGCGACGATGCCCGCGGTGCGGAACTCGCGGTTGCCCAGCTCCGGGTGTTGGTGGATGTCGCGCCGCCAGCTGATGACCTGGGGTTCGACGGCACGCGCCGCGGCGTCGATGGAGTGGGCGATCGAACTTGCGCTGACGGGGTTGTCGAACATGCGAAGGGCCTCCGGCGTGTTGCGGCGTGTTGCGGCGTGTTGCGGCTTTTCGCGACCATCTCGCGAACACCCCGCGCCGCGGTCGCACCCGATGCGGGCACAGGCCGGGACACTACCAGAGCACGCGCGGCAAAAGCTGCTGGTGTTCCAGCAGGTATTCGTCGATCGGCCCGGCGTGCAGCACCGCGCCGGCAAACCCGAGTTCGCTGCCGAAGTAGACCCAGGCTTCGGTCGGGGCCGGCGCCGGAGTCGCTGTCGCTGTCGTTGTCGTTGCCGCTGCCGTCGTCGGCAGCGTTGCGCCCGCCACTGCGGCGCGCGGCACTACGCCGATCCGGCGGCGCTCGTAAAAACCAGGCTCGTCAATGCGCTCGAGTTCGTCCATCAAGGCCAGCGCCTCGTCGTCGACATCGAACAACTGGCCGACCACCGGCCGGCCTTCACCCGGACGCTGCAACAGCCAAGGCAGGCCACGCTCGCCAGCGATATACAGCGGATGCGGCAGCGCAGTCACGAACTCCCCCGCGACACGCTGCCCGCGGTTGATGTGGAAATTGCGAAAGCCCTCTTTCAAGGTGCCGAAGACGAAGATCAGGTGCGGCATGGGGCGTGATGGTAGCGACGAGGCGGCAGTGCCGCGGATCTCGATTCGGCGCAGGCCGAGGGCATGGGGTGGCCGCCGCCGCTCATGTCCCCCGGCGTCGGCCTTCGGCCGCCACCTCCTCCTTTACTTCGCGGCGGCGACCACCCCACGCCCACGGCCGGCACGGTCGGTGCGGGCTGGACCAAGGCAACATCCGGGCGCTGTCAATGTCGCCGGATCGGGCCGCAGAGCGCGCGCCCGGCCTGATCTCACGCCGCTGCCAACGCACCCGCGCCTTTCAATACGTCGGTAGCGCCGCCTTCTTCGGGATCGGCACGCCGAGCAGATGAAAAGCACCTCGCCCGCTGGCGGCGGTGAGCAGGCCCAGCACGCGGCCGGGCTCGCTGCCGATATCGCGCCAATCGAAGCGCCAGGTCCAGTTGTCGCCACCCAGCGTGCCGGGGGTATTCATGCGCTGTTCGCTGCCCAGGCCGAGCACATCCTGCAGCGGGAAGATCGCGATATTCGCGACCGACTCCAGCGCGGCGCGGATCATCGCCCAGTGCACGTCGTGGGCGCCGCAGGCCAGGTAGGTGCCGGCAAATTTGCGTTCGCTTTCGCGGGCGTTGTCCCACCAGCCGCGTGCGGTGTCGTTGTCGTGGGTGCCGCTGTAGACGATGACATTGCGCTCGTAGGTGTGCGGCAGAAATTCGTGCTCGCCGTCACCGCCAAAAGCAAACTGCAGGATCTTCATGCCGGGATAACCGAGTGCGGCGCGCAGCGCGTTGACATCGGCGGTGATGAAGCCCAGGTCTTCGGCAATGATCGGCAGCTCGCCCAGAGCGCCGGTGATGGCATCGAACAGCGGCTTGCCGGGGCCTTTGAGCCAGCGGCCTTCCTTCGCCGTCGGGCTGCTCGACGGGATTTCCCAATAGCCGGCAAAACCGCGAAAGTGATCGATGCGGAAGACATCGGCCTGCTGCAAGGCGCGTTGGACACGCGCTGTCCACCACGCGAAGTTTTCGTCGGCCATGCGCTCCCAGCGGTACAGCGGGTTGCCCCAGCGCTGGCCGAGCGGGCCGAGTTCGTCGGGCGGCACACCGGCCACCACGGTCGGCTGGAACTGTTCATCCAACGTGTAGAGGTCGGGGCGCGACCAGCAGTCGGCGCTGTGGTGGGCGATGAAGATCGGCAGGTCGCCGACGATCGAGACCCCGCGCCCGTGGGCGTAGGTGCGCAGCGCGGCACATTGTTCGTCGAAGCACCACTGCACAAACTGCCAGAAGGCGATCTCCGCGGCCTGCTCCTTGCGCGCCTTGGCCAGCACGACCTTGTCGCGACGGGCTAACGGCGCAGCCCAGTCCCACCAGGCGCGGCCGTCGTGGGCCGTTTCCAGCGCCATGAACAGGCTGTAGTCGTCGGCCCAGGAGGCTTCGCGCAGGCACCAGGCGGCGAAGGCCTGGCGCTCGATCTTGCTCGCGGTGGCCTCGAAGCCGGCGGCAGCGGCGCGCAGTTGCTGCAGGCGCCAAGGCACGACGCGGGCAAAGTCCACCCGGGCAGCGTCGAAGCCAACATCGGGCAGGCTTGGCGCGGCGAGCCAGCCGCGTTGTACCAGTGGCTCCAGCGCCACCATCAACGGGCTGCCGGCGAAGGCGCTGACACTTTGGTAAGGCGAATCGCCGGGGCCGATCGGCGTTGTCGGCAGCCATTGCCAGACCTGCTGGCCGCACGAATGCAGCCAGTCGACGAAGTGATAGGCGCCGGGGCCGAAGTCGCCCACCCCATGCGGGCCGGGCAGGGAGGTGATGTGCAGCAGCACACCCGAAGCACGTTGATGCAGGTTCATGTCTTGGGCAGGTGGTTCA
>JAYUSP010000217.1:0-5946 GCA_043755615.1 Betaproteobacteria bacterium | reverse complement strand
AGTGGCTTGCAATGCATCCGGATCAGGTCGTCGATCGGCTTGTCCATGTGCAGACTCAGGTTGAGAGTTGGGGCAGGGCGGCGAGTCGCTGCGATGCCGGCGGGTGCGAATAATAAAAGCGCACATAGACCGGGTCGGGTGTCAGTGTCGCCGCATTGTCCTCGTGCAGCTTGAGCAGCGCACGCGCGAGATCGCGGCCATCGGCCTGGGCACAGGCGTAGGCATCCGCCTCGAACTCGTGGCGGCGCGAAAAATGCGCCATCAGCGGCGAGAGGAAAAACGTGAACGGCGGCAGCGCCAGCATGAACAACAGCAGCGCCAGCGCGTCGTTCGGCGCGGCCATGTTGGGTTCGACACCAAGCCCGGTGTAGAAACCGCTGAAGCCCGACAGCGCACCGAGCAGCGCCAGCGCCGCAAAGCTGAAGACAAACATCGACACGATGCGTTTGAGCACATGCCGGTGTTTGAAGTGGCCGAGTTCGTGGGCGAGCACGGCTTCGACCTCGCCCGGTGTCAGGCGCTCGAGCAAGGTGTCGTAGAAGACGACCCGCTTGGCAGCGCCCAGGCCGGTGAAATAGGCGTTGGCATGCGCCGAGCGTCGGCTGCCGTCCATCACGAACAAGCCCTTGGCCGCAAAGCCGCAGCGCTGCATCAGCGCCTGCACCCGCGACTTCAGGGCTTCATCGGCCAGCGGCTCGAACTTGTTGAAGATCGGTGCGATCAAGGTCGGGTAGACGACCAGCAGCGTCAGGTTGAACAGCGCCCAGGCGCCGAATGCCCACAGCCACCAGGCGGGCCCGGCGGCGCCCATCAACCAAAGGATCAGCGCCAGCATCGGCAACCCGATCACCGCGCCGACCGCGGCGCCTTTGAGTGTGTCGGCGATCCACATGCGCAGGGTCATGCGGTTGAAGCCGAATCGCTGTTCGATGCGAAAGGTGCTGTACCACTCGAAGGGCAATTCGAGCAGCCCGCCGATCAAGGCGAAGGCGGTCACCAGCAAGAGCTGGTAGGCCATCGCGCCCCAGTCGCTCAACGCCACATCGAGCGCCCAGCGGTTGAGCGCATCGAGCCCGCCGAGCAGCGTCCAGCCGAGTAGCAGCGCCGCCGAGAAGGCCATGCCCAGGAGCCCGAAGCGGCCTTTGGCGAGGGTGTAGTCGGCGGCGCGCTGGTGGGCGTCGAGCGACACGGTGGCTACAAAAGCGGCCGGGACGTCGCCGCGGTTCGCCGCGACATGCCGCATCTGCCGTGAGGCCAGCCAGAACTGCGCCGCCAGCCAGGTGAGCAGCAAGCAGGCAAACAGCGTCGCCATCGTGGTCGTGTCGGTCGTATTCATCATCGGCGAGGAGTTTAGGGCCCGGGGCACAATCGCCGCTCCGGCCTGCTGCCAATGGACAACTTCACCCCATGACCGAAACCACGCTCGTATCGAGCGAAACCACGCTCGAGTCGAGCGAAAACAACCTGATCTGGATCGACCTGGAGATGTCCGGCCTCAACCCCGACAGCGACCGCATCATCGAGATTGCGGTCGTCGTCACCGATCCGCAGGTCACGGTGCGTGTCGAAGGCCCGGTCTTTGCCGTGCATCAAAGCGACGCCGTGCTCGACGGCATGGACAGCTGGAACCAGGGCACCCACGGCAAGAGCGGGCTGACCGCACGGGTACGGGCGTCGACCATCGACGAGGCCGCCGCCGAAGCGCAGGTCATCGAATTTCTCAAGCGCCATGTGCCCAAGGGAAAGAGCCCGATGTGCGGCAATACGATCTGCCAGGACCGGCGCTTCCTGGCGCGCACGATGCCCATGCTCGAGGCCTACTTTCACTACCGCAATCTTGATGTCAGCACACTGAAGGAGCTGGCGCGGCGTTGGCGGCCCGAAGCGCTGGACGGCTTCAAGAAGGCCCAGGCACATACCGCTCTGGCCGATATCCACGAGTCGATCGACGAGTTGCTGCACTACCGCGCGCATCTGTTGAAGTGATGGGCCCGGCGTCGGGATGACGGATCACGGCAGCTTGTGTAGACTTCTTCCCACCATGTCGATCGAAGCCAGCGCACTCCATTCGGCGCCCAAAAAAGCGCGCGCCAAGAAGCCGCCGGCCGCGGCGGCCAAGGCGAGCACTTCGACGCCCGCGCCCGCAAAGGCGCAAGTCATCGTCCTCGGCAGCAGAAAGGCCCGCAGTGGGCGTTACCAGGTGCTGGCACCGGTGATACCGATCCGGCACGCTTCGGCCGACCAGCTCGACACCGCCGTGCGCTTGGTGCTCGCGGCGCGATGACAGTGTGAGATGCGGCCGTCGCGCGGTAGTGACGCCGGTGCGGGCGTGATGAGTGCGCGGTGAAATCTGCGTCACGGCCGCGCCGATTCGACGTCTCGGTCTTTGTCAACTGCCCTTACGACGACGCCTACCGGCCACTGCTGTGCGCGATCCTGTTCGCGATCCACGACTGCGGCTTTCTCGCGCGCACCGCGCTCGAGGATGTTGGCTCCGGGGAGACGCGGCTGGACAAGATCGCGCGCATCGTTCGTGAATCGCGGTTCTCGGTACACGACATCAGCCGCGTCGAGGTCACGCCCGAGAGCCCGCTGCCGCGCTTCAACATGCCATTCGAATGTGGCCTCGCGTTTGGCGCGCGGTTTTTCGGGCCCCAGCGACGCGGCGCCGAGCGCGACCTGCTGGTGCTGTCGGGCCAGGCCGAGCAAGGCCGCAAGACGCTCAGCGACCTCGCCGGGCAGGACGCGGCGTACCACGGCGGCGACCCGGCGTTGGCGATCCGCGCACTGCGCCAGTTTCTCGCGGCCAAGGCCAAGCTGGTGATGCCAGCCGGCATCGTCGTGCCTGGTCACGGTGCGATCGTCGATCGCCTGGCGCGCTTCAAGCTGGAGCTGCCGGCGTTGGCCGCGGCAGCGTCGATCAAACCCGAAGAGATCAACGGCCTCGACTACCTCGCCGAATGGCTGGCCCTGGCGGCGCGCTGGCAGGCGGTTGAGCGGTAGGCGCTGCCGCACTTGGAAAGCACGTGGAAAGCACGGTGGCCAAGCACGCTGGCCAAGCCCCGCGCCACAGATCCAGTTGCAAGGGCTTCCGTGCAAACCCTGGTTCGATGTAGAATGCGAGGCTCGGCCGGATTTGATCCCGGCCGTCTCGTTCATCCCCTCTGACCACTTCCGTGGCGCCACCCTCGGCCCCACGGACCCGCATGCGGTGCGGTTGGCGGCGATGCCGTCGCCTTCCGACTGTTCATGCGCCGCCGCGCTGAGTTCTTCAGCGCTCGATGCGAGCTGTTCCCCGGTGACTTGTACTCTGGTGGCCCCGACAAAAGACGGGCCCCGGGCGCGCCGCTGTGTGCGCCGTGATTCGACTGCGGTCGTGAAAGATGATGATGAGTTTCGACAAGCTGAACCTGCATGAAGCCCTGGCCGCCGCGCTGCGCGACTCCGGTTACACCGACGCCACCTCGGTGCAACAACAAGCCATCCCGCCGGCGCTCGAAGGGCGCGACCTGATGGTCTCGGCGAAAACCGGCAGCGGCAAGACCGCGGCTTTCATCCTGCCCGCGCTGACGCGCGTGCTCGCCGCCCGCAACGACGCCGCGAAGAGCCGCGACAAAGGCAGCAGCGCCGGCCCGCGCGTGCTCGTGCTGACACCGACCCGCGAGCTCGCCATGCAAGTCGCCAAGGCCGCCGTCACTTACGGCCGCCATGTGCGCGGCCTGCGAGTGGCCACCGTCGTCGGCGGTGTGCCGTATCCGGCGCAGCTCAAGGCCCTGCGCGGCCCGCTGGACATCCTGATCGCCACGCCCGGCCGCCTGATGGACCACATGAACTCCGGCAAGGCAATCCTGGCGAACCTGGAAATGCTGGTCCTCGACGAAGCCGACCGCATGCTCGACATGGGTTTCATCGACGATATCCGCTTCATCGCCGATGCCACGCCGGCGGCACGGCAAACGGTGATGTTCAGTGCCACTTTCGGCGGCCATGTCGGCGGCCTGGCGCGTGCGCTGCTGCGCGACCCGCTGCGCGTTGACGTCGCGTCGCACACCGATACCCATGCCGATATCGAACAGCGCCTGCATTGGGCTGACGATCTGCAGCACAAAAATGCGTTGCTCGACCACATCCTCACCGAGCGCAGCGTCGAGCAAGCGCTGGTCTTCACCAGCACCCAGCGTGATGCCGACTGGCTCGCCGACCGCCTGGCCGACATGGGCCACAAAGTCGCGTCGCTGCACGGCGGCATGCCGCAGGGCCGGCGCACCCGCGTGCTGCACGGCCTGCGCACGCAAGACCTGCGCGTGCTCGTTGCCACCGACGTTGCCGCGCGTGGCATCGACGTGCCGACGATCAGCCATGTCATCAACTACGGCCTGCCGATGAAGGCCGAAGACTATGTGCACCGCATCGGCCGCACCGGTCGCGCGGGCCGCTCGGGCCTGGCGGTGACGCTGGCCGAACGCCGTGACGCCGGCATGATCCAGTCGATCCAGCGCTTCACGACGCAGCGCATTCCGTCGGCCGTGATCGTCGGCCTGGAACCCAAGCGCGGAGAGCCGTCACACGCACCCAAGGCGCCGTTTGGCAAGAAGCCGTTTGGTGCCAAGCCGTTCGGCACCAAGCCGTTTGCGGGCAAGCCCTTTGGTGCGAACAAGCCGTTTGGCAAACCCGCTGGCGCACGTTCGACAGGGGGTTCGGCAGCGGGTCCTTTCGGCGGCCCCGCCGCGGGCCCGCGCAAGCCTTTCGGCCCGCGCCCGGCGCGCGGTTAAACGCCGAGCAGTTCGACTTCGAACTTCAGCGTCGCGTTGGGCGGGATCACCCCGCCCGCGCCACGCGCGCCGTAGCCCAACGCGGGCGGGATGATGAGCACGCGGCTGCCGCCGACCTGCATGCCCTGGACACCTTCGTCCCAACCGCCGATAACCTCACCGCCGCCGAGGCGGAAGGCAAACGGCTGGCCGCGGTCCTTGCTCGAATCGAACTTCGCTCCCTGCAGGCCGTTGTCGTACAGCCAGCCGGTGTAGTGCACCTTGACGCGCATGCCGGCGGTCGCCGTGTCGCCGTTGCCGGTGGTGGTGTCTTCGTATTGAAGGCCTGAAGGGGTGCTGATCATCGTGAGCTTCTCGCAGTGGAGTGAAAAAGCTGCGCATCATGCCTGCTCGGCGCGCCACTGCGCCACCGCGGCCGCCAGCCAGCCGTCGTGGGACGTCGCCTGCGGTCGCAACCCGAGCACGGCGCCGGCCGCGCGCAGCGCTGCCAATGTGGCATCAGCATCGCGCGTGTCGACCGCCACAGCACCATTTTGTTTCGACAATTTCTGCCCGTCAGCGGCCAGAACCAGCGGCGTGTGCAGGTACCGCGGGGTCGGCAGTTCGAGCGCGCGCTGCAAGAGAATCTGGCGCGGCGTGTTGTCGGCCAGGTCTTCGCCACGCACGATGTGCGTGATGCCCTGGTCGGCGTCATCGACGACCACGGCGAGCTGGTAGGCCCACAGGCCATCGGCACGCTGCAAGACAAAGTCGCCCACCTCGCGACTGACGTTCTGGCGCTGCACGCCAAGGCGGCGATCGGCCCAATCGATGATGCATTCGCCGCCGGCCGGCGCTTCAGTGAGGAACCTGATCGCACGCGCAGCCTTGCCATTCAAACCGCGGCGGCAGGTGCCCGGATAGACACGATCTTCGTGACGCTGGTGGGCATAGCCGGCGGCGGCAAGCTGCTCATCGATCTCGCGCCGGGTGCAGCCGCAGGGATAGGCGTCGCCGCTGGCCAGCAAGGCGTCGATCGTGCGCTGGTAGGCGGCAGTGCGCGTTGACTGCCAGCGCGGCGGAGCATCGGGCCGCAGGCCCAGCGCATCGAGTTGGGCGAGGATTATTTCAGCCGCGCCCGCCACGCAGCGCGGGGTGTCGGTATCTTCGATGCGCACCAGCCAGCGCCCGCCGT
>JAYUSP010000216.1:0-5953 GCA_043755615.1 Betaproteobacteria bacterium | reverse complement strand
GGTTCGACCCGATCTACTTCGCCGGCGGCACGCGCATGACCGTGCACGACCTTGACGGGGTTGGCGGCGTTGGCGGCGCCGATGCCCCAGGCGCCTCGGCCACGGTGCAGCGGCCGATCGTCATCGCCCACGCCAACGGCCATGTGCTGAACGTCAACCGCGCGATGCTGAGCCAAGCCCGCATCAGCGCCGAGACGGCGACGCAGATAGACGGCGTGCTGACCTTCGTTGACGGCCAGCCGAATGGCGAACTCGCCGAGCCGGCCGCCATGCACCTGGTATTGCGCGTGATCGGGCCGGCCGGCATCCTGGCGCCGATGGACGACAGCGGCATGCGCGGCTTTGCCGCGATCGCCTGCCGCAGCGGCGTGACGACAGCCACCGACATGGTCAACCGGCTCAGCGAAGCCGAGATCACGCTGCTCGAACGCCACACCGGCGACGGTGACTTTCCGGTGCGCCTGGTGCCCGCGTTCCAGGCCTTTCATGGCGGCCACGGCGCGGCGCAGGGCGCCGAAGTTCTGCGCGGCTTGATGCCACGTAGCCGGGCCGGGCTGCGCTTCGGTGTTGTGAAGATGATGCTCGACGGCTCGATCCAGGGGTTCTCGGCGCGCCTGCGCAGCCCCGGGCATTTCAACGGCGCACCGAACGGCATCTGGGTCACGGCGCCGGCGCAGTTCGAGGCCGACTTCGAGGTCTATCACCGCGCCGGTTTTATCGTCCATACCCACACCAACGGCGATGAAGCCAGCCAGGTTGCGATCGACGCCATCGAGCGGGTGCTCGCGCGTGCGCCGCGGCCCGACCACCGCCACACCCTCCAGCATGGCCAGATGATCGGCCGCGCGATGTTCCGCCGCATGGCCGCGCTCGGCCTGTGCGCCAACCTGTTTGCCAACCACCTCTGGTACTGGGGCGACCAGCACCACGACATCACCCTCGGCCCGGATCGCGCACACCGGCTCGACGCCTGCCGCAGCGCGCTCGACGCCGGCGTCGCGCTGGCGATCCATTCCGACGCCCCGGTGACCCCGCTGGCGCCGCTGTTCACCGCCTGGTGCGCGGTGAACCGGGTCACGCCGTCGGGCCGCGTGCTCGGCGCCGCGGAATGCCTGACGGTGCCCGAGGTGCTGCATGCGATCACGCTCGGCGCAGCCTGGACGTTGAAGCTCGACGCCGAAATCGGCAGCATCGAGGTTGGCAAACGGGCTGACTTCTGCGTCCTCGAAGACGACCCGCTCGAGGTGTCGCCGATGGCCTTGAAGGACATCGCCGTCTGGGGCACCGTGATCGACGGGCGGGTGCAGCCGGCCGGCGCGGCGCTGGCCTCGCTTGCTGGCTGATCCCAGGCTACGCGCAAGCGAACCGCAAGCGAACCGCAAGCTAACGTTTGATGTGAGCCGCATCCCGTTCACCGTGATCGGCGGCTTTCTCGGCGCCGGCAAGACGACCCTGCTCATGCATTGGCTGGCCGGCAGCCATGGCCAGCGCATCGCGGTGCTGGTCAACGACTTTGGCGCGATCAATATCGACGCCGCTCTGATCGCGCGCCGCGGCCACGACAGCATTCGCTTGAGCAACGGCTGCGTATGCTGCTCGATCGGCGGCGACCTTTCGGCGGCGTTGATGCAACTGCTGCGCGTGCCCGACCCCGCGGCGGGCGCGCGCCGGGATGCTGGCTGGGATGTGCGCTGGGACGCGATCGTCGTCGAAGCCAGCGGCGTCGGCGACCCCTGGCGGATCGCCCAATATGCGATCGCCGACCCGCAGTTGCAGCTCGATGGCGTGATCGTGGTCGTCGATGCGCAGGCCGTGCTGCTGCAGGCGGCGGACCCGCTGCTTGCCGACAGTGTCCAGCGGCCGCTCAAACGTGCTGACGTGGTGCTGCTGAACAAGGCCGATCTGGTGGGTGCCGGCCAGCTCGCGCAGGTGCGCGCCTGGGTTGCCCAGCATGCCGGTTTGGTGCCACTGATCGAGACCGTGCAGGCGCAGGTGCCGTTGGCGGTGATCACCGGCGCGGGCCTGCACCGGGCGCGTGGCGGTGTGCATGCGGCCGATCACGGTGAGCGCTTCGAGACCTGGTCGGCACAGCCTGCGGGGCGTTACGACGACACCGCCGTTGCGGCCTGGCTGCGTCAATTGCCGGCCGGTGTGCTGCGCCTGAAAGGTTTCCTGCAAGGCAGCGACGGCGGCTGGTTTGAGATCCAGTTTGCCGGCAGCCGCAGTGCCGTACTTCGTATCGAGTCGGCCCCTGAAGACGGCGCCGCGCTGGTCGTCATCGGCCTCAAAGGGGCCTTGGCCGCAGCGGTCTTGCAGGCTGGGCTGGACAGCTGCGCGGCGCGCACCGGCGCGGCGTAGGCGCCTACGCTTTGGCCGTCTTCAGCCGAACCAGCACCAGCGCCGCGGCGCCGAGCACGAGCACAAAACCGAGTCCGTCGGCAGCACTTGGCCGGTCACCGACCAGCGCCATCGCGCCGAGCACACCGACCACCGGCACCGCCAGCGTGGTCAGCGAAGACACGGTCACGCTCAGGCGCTCGAGCAGGATGTACCAGAGCACATAGGCCACGGCGGTGGCGATGAGCACGTGGTAGGTCAGCGCTGCGACCACCCGCGGTGGCCAGACGCTGGGCCAGGACTCACCGGCGATCAACGCCGCGATGCCGCCGGCCACGCCGCCGAGCAACAACTGCCAGGCGGTGAACACGATGCGGTCGCCCTGCGGCGGCCAGCGTTTGGCGATCACCGTGCCGATGGCCCAGGCCGCGGCAGCGAGCAGCGGGAAGAGCAGGCCGACCAGCGCACCCGGCGGCGCCGAACCGATGCCTTGCAGCACTGGTGCGGCAAGCACGCCGATGCCGGCGGCGCCGAGCGCGAGCGCGACCACGCCGCGCCGGCCCGGGCGCTCGCCGAGAAAAATCCAGGCCAGCGCGGCCGCCATCAGCGGCATCGTGAAGGTCAACACCGCCGCCCGCGAGGTGCTCGTATTGAGCTGCGCAAAAGCAGTGCAGAAGTTGAAGATCGCGACCGTGAAGAAGCCACCAAAACCGATGCCCGGCCAGGCCGCACGCGTCGGCCACAACGGCTTGCGCTGCAGCGCGGCCAGGCCGAGCAGGAGCAGCGCACCCAGGCCGAGGCCGAGGCCACGCGCCGTGAACGGCGGGATCGTCGACAGCATGATCTTCACCGCCGGCCAGTTGAGCCCCCAGGCCAGCGCCAGCAGCGGTGCGATCAGCGTCAGGCTCACTGGAGCTGGGAGCATCGATCCAGTCGCGCCGTTCGGTGCCACCTGCGGCTACCCGCCGGCCAGACCGACAGCGTCAAAGTCGTCGCCACCGATATCGCGCCCACCGTGCAGGATTCTTTCGATGCGCAGGCCGGTATTCACGCGACGATAGAAGATCAGGTAGCGGCCGTGGGGCAGCATGCGGATGCCGTCACCGAGTTCGGGCCGTGCTGTGCCGATACCGGGCGCGCGACTTAGCGCGGCACACTTCTGGTCCAACTCATCGACGAAGGTCAGCGCCCGCTTCGGATTGTCGTGCGCGATGAATGTTGCGATCTCCATCAGGTCCGACTCGGCCGCCGGTGAAAACGCAAAGTTCACCGCCTGCCCGGCCTGGGCGCGCCGGTATCGACGATGCGCTTGCGCACCGCGGCAAAAACCGTTTTCGACGGGATGGCTGCGCCGCTGTCGGCGCCACGCTGGATTTCGGCGCGCAGGGCTTCGAGCTTCGCCGCGCGGAGCTTGTCGCGATCCTCAAGTGCGCGCAGGCCATCGCGAACGACCTCGCTCGCACTGGCGTAGCGGCCCTGCTCAAGCTGGCCCTTGATGAAGGATTCGAAGTGATCCCCAATGACATAACTCGACGGCATCTTGCGGCCTTTGACGATGGATGTTGATGCACTCAACACTATCAAAGATTGATAGCTTTGCCAATAGGCGCAGGGCCAGCTCAGGGCGGGCTCAAGGCCGGCTCAAGGCCGGCTCAAGGCCGCCGCCGCATCGCTGCCGGCAACTTTTGCCAAGGCAGGTCGGCCGGGTCGGCGGCCATCGGGCCGGCGGCCTTGGCGACGATGACGTGGCTGGCGTGGGGCTGGAAGTCGGCGCGGAAATGGTTCGAGCTCTTGACGACGACGATGCGCATCTGCTCGGTGTGGATGCCGACCATGCGCAGCAGGTTGCGGTCGAGCAACTGTTTCTTGCCACTCACGACGGCGATGCGGACGCCGTCGATCTCCAGGCATGCGCTCAGACCCAGGTGGACTGTCAGGCCCGTCATCATCGGGCCGGTGAGGGTGCACTTGCCGTCGCTGATGGCGATGACCTTGAAGCGGCCGCGCAGCGGCGCGTCGCTCGGTGCACCTGTAAACGTCGGTACCGCGGTGCCGAGCGAGAGTTCGAGCTCGGCGCCGACACCGGCTTCAAAAGCCGCGCGGCCAGCCGCGGTGTCGAACATCAGGCCGAGCGCGACCTGGCCCGGGAAGCGCCGGCCGGCACCCTGGGCCAACAGCGCGTGCAGCATGCCGGTGGTGTTGCTGTCGCCACCGGCGCCGGGGTTGTCCTGCGTATCTGCGACAACGACGGGCTTCGAGGCGGATTCGGCCAGCGCCATCGCACGCACCACGGCCGCGCGGGCATCGACGATGTCGAGCTGCCACTGCGCCGGTTGCGAGGCGGCGGCGAACAGGCGTTCGACTGCCGGGCGCGCATGTTCGCCATGGCCCCAGACCACGGGGCCGCACTCTTCGAAGTCCGAGGCCGGGAAGCCCATGCAGAAACTCAGACAGGTGCCGAGCTTGCGGTCGATCTCGACCAGCTCGGCATACAGATCCTGTGCCGGCGCCTGCATCGTGCTCTGCGCATTGAGCGGGATCAGGAACGGCAATCGCGCGCTGTGCATGGGTTCGCGCACACCGGCCTTGAAGCGGCGTGCGAGCAGTTCGGCAGCAAGTTCGCCGGTGGCCGCCATATCGACATGCGGATAGGTCCGGTAAGCCACCAGCGCATCGGCCTCGGCCAGCATGCGCCGGGTGACGTTGGCATGCAGGTCCAGGCTGGCGACGATAGGCAGCTTCGGGCCGACGATGGCACGCAGCCGGGCGAGCAATTCACCTTCGCTGTCGTCGGCATGTTCGGCCACCGCAGCGCCATGCAGGTCGAGGTAGATCGCATCGAGGCCGGCTTCGGAGTCGCATGCTTTTCTCACGTCGTCGCAGATCGTGCCGGCGATGCGCTCGAAGGCGTCGCGGGTGACGTAAGACGACGGGATCGCGCCGGCCCAGCAAGACGGCAGCAGGCTCCAGCCGCGGTGCCGGGCGGCGTCGATAAAACCGGCGATCGGGATGTTGATGCCGCTGAGTTGCGCCGCCATCGCGGCGCCACGAACAAAGGCCGGAAACGAGTCGCCGCGGGTGAACGCTGCCCAGTCGGCCAGGCTCGGGGCGAAGGTATTGGTCTCGTGCTGGTATCCGGCAATCAGGATGCGGGGCATGGTCTCGTTGGCGTGAAGTGACTGCGACTCATCCGCCGGCGCCGCCGAAGGCAAAATCGCGCCCCGGCGCGGCGGCAAACAGCGCCTTGGTGTAGTCGTGCTGCGGCGCGCCGAAGACACGGTGCGCAGGGCCGTATTCGACGATGCGGCCCTGCGACATCACCGCAAGCTGGTCACACACCTGCGAGGCCACACGCAGGTCGTGGGTGATGAAGAGCATCGCCAGGTTGAGCCGGCTGCGGATCTCCTCGAAGAGTTGCAGCACCTGCGCCTGCACCGAGACATCGAGCGCTGACACCGCCTCGTCGGCGATGAGCAGCTCGGGCTCCATCATCAAGGCGCGGGCGATGCAGATGCGCTGGCGCTGGCCGCCGGAAAACTGGTGTGGATAACGCTCCAGCGCGGCATCGTCCATGCGTACGAGCTTGAGCAACTGGCGCGCGCGCTGCATCGCGTCG
>JAYUSP010000215.1:0-5971 GCA_043755615.1 Betaproteobacteria bacterium | reverse complement strand
GAAGGTGCAGCTGGTGGGGGACGACTTGTTCGTCACCAACACCAAGATCCTGCAAGAGGGCATAGACCGCGGCATCGCCAACTCGATCCTGATCAAGGTCAACCAGATCGGCACCCTGACCGAGACCTTTGCCGCCATCGAGATGGCCAAGCGCGCCGGGTACACGGCCGTCATCAGCCACCGCAGCGGCGAAACCGAGGACAGCATCATTGCCGACATCGCCGTGGGCACCAACGCGCTGCAGATCAAGACCGGCTCGATGAGCCGAAGCGACCGCATCGCCAAGTACAACCAGCTGCTGCGCATCGAAGAAGACCTCGGTGACGTCGCGCAGTACGCTGGCCGCGCGGCGTTTTACAGCATCCGCTGAATTCGGAGCAACGGCATGCGCTGGGTCACCCTTGCCCTGACGGTGTTGATCGTCGTCGTGCAGGCCGACCTCTGGCTCGGCAAGGGCAGCCTGCCCTATGTCTGGAGCCTGGAGCAGCAGTTGGCCGAACAAGAGCGCCAGAACGCCGCCGCGCGCGAGCGCAACGCCACCGTCACCGCCGAAGTCAGCGACCTGAAAGAGGGCCTCGAGATGGTCGAGGAAAAGGCGCGTAGCGAGCTCGGCATGCTGCGCCAGGACGAGATCCTGGTGCAGGTGTCGGCACGCAGGTGACCGTGCACCAATGACCCTGCGCAAGTGACGACACCGCGTCGACCGGGCTCAGGCGACAGCGCCAGCGGCTGCGATGCACCGCCGATGCGCCACTGACGCGCCACCGATGGACACGATCCTGCTGACCGCGGCGCCGCTGCTGTCTGCGGCCCTCACCCGCGCTTTCACACTTTGGGGCAGCCCGGTGACCTGGCTCGAATGTGCGGCGGCTGCGCTGGGCATCGCGATGGTGCTGTGCAATCTGCGCGTCAACCCGGCCGGCTGGCCGTTGGCCATCGTCAGCTCGCTGCTTTATGCGCTGCTCTTTGCCGACAGCAAACTGTATGGCGAGGCCACGTTGCAGTTGTTTTTCATCGCCATTTCGGCCTGGGGCTGGTGGCAGTGGCTGCACGGCACCAACACCGGCACCGTCACCGGCATCAACGGCGATGGCCGCGCCTTGCAGGTACACCGCCTGCACCCGCGCGACTGCATCGTCGCGCTGGCCTCGACGTTGCTGGCCTGGCCACTGCTGGGTGCGCTGCTCGACCGCATGACGGACAGCGATGTGCCCTATCTTGATGCCCTGCCCACGGTTGCCAGCGTCACCGCGCAGATCCTGCTCGGCCGCAAGCTGGTCGAAAACTGGCCGTTGTGGTTGGCTGTCAACCTGTTCAGCATGGCCTTGTTTGCGAGCAAAGGGCTGTGGCTGACGGTCGTTCTGTACGGCATCTTTGCGCTGCTGTCGATTGCCGGCTGGCGCGCGTGGCGGCGGCTGGTGCATGACTGAAACCTCCAACACATTGGTCATCGCCATGCTCGGCACTGAGAGCACCGGCAAGACGACGCTGGCGCAGGCGCTGGCCGAGCGCATCGCGCAGGAGACCGGTCTGGCCACGACCTGGGTGCCCGAAGCATTGCGCCGTTGGTGTGATGCGCAAGGTCGCACACCACGCGCCGACGAACAGCGCGGCATCGTCGACCAGCAGCATGCCGACATCAGCGCGGCGATGCAGAACCACCCGGTGGTAGTCACCGACACCACCGCCTTGATGACCGCGGTCTACAGCAGTTTGCTCTTCAACGACCGCAGCCTCGATGCGCCGGCGGTGGTGGCGCATCGCAACCAGGTCGCGCTGTCGCTGCTCACCGCCATCGATATCCCCTGGCAGCCCGACGGCCAGCAGCGCGACGGCCCGCAGATGCGTGGGCCCGTCGACAGCGCGTTGCGCCGGATGCTCATCGAAAACCGGCTGCCCTGGTCACTGGTCTCGGGCCTCGGGCCGGCGCGCGTTGAATCAGCGCTGGACGCCGTGGCGCCGCTGCTGCGCTCGCGCGCCGCGCCCCGCGGCGGCCTCTTCACGCGGCTGGCGCAGCGTGACTCGGCCTTGCCGCCCGGTCCCTGGGTCTGCGAGAAGTGCGACCAGCCGGAATGTGAACATGCGCTGCGCCAGCACGGAGCGCTGCGTTGAGGCTCTCAAGGAAATGTGGCTCCGCCACTTTTCTTGATCCCCGCGGGGGACGGGCGCCGCCAGGCGGCGTCCTTGGGGTGGTCAGAAACGCAGGTCCGAAAACGGCGAGGCGCGATCCTGCACCGGCGTCATCATGCCGACGATGAGCACCACCCTGCCGCGCCCCTTTCATCACCTCGCCTGGGCCAACCTCGCCGCGCAATCGGCCGAGCAGGTCAGCCTGGCCGCGGTGCCGATCGTGGCCGTGCTCGTGCTCAACGCCGGGCCGGGTGAGATCGGCCTGCTCGCCACCGCGCAAAGCCTGCCGTTTTTACTGCTTTCGATTCCGCTCGGGCTGCTCGTCGACCGCACATCGCGCCGGCGCCTGATGGTCATCGCCGAGCTGATCCGCGCCTTTGCGCTTCTGGCGCTGCTGCTGGTCGTGGTCCGTGGCCAGCTCTCCATCGGCCTGCTGGCGGTACTCGGTTTTGTCGGCGCCGCGGGCACCGTCGCTTTCAGCGTTGCCGCGCCAGCGCTGGTGCCGGCGCTGGTACCGCGCGAAACACTCGCCGCGGCCAACGGCCGGCTCGAACTGGCGCGCAGTGCAGCCTTTGCCGCCGGCCCGGCGCTGGCCGGCGCGCTGGTCGCCTGGGCCGGTGCATCGTCGGCCTTTGTGCTGGCCGCCGTGCTGTCCATGTCGGCCGTTAGCCTGCTGATGCGCCTGCCCGACCCGACACGCCTGGCCGTGCCGCCGCGCCACCCGTGGGCCGAGATCAAGGACGGCGCCCGGCTCGTCTGGCAGCACGACCTGCTGCGCCCGATCCTGCTCACCGCCGTGGCCTGGAATATCGCCTGGTTCGTGCTCCAGGCCGCTTATGTGCCTTATGCGATGCGCAGCCTCGGGCTGGACGCCAGCGGCGTCGGCCTGACCCTGGCCTGTTACGGCGCCGGCATGGTTGTTGGCGCATTGGCCGCGCCGCGGGTGATGGCGCGATTGAGTTTTGGCCATGCGGTGCTGCTCGGCCCGATGGTCTCGGTGGCCGCCGCGGTGGTGATGGTGGCGACGCTGCTGTGGCCCAGCGGTGCGCTCGCCGCAGCGTCGTTTTTTCTCTTTGGCTTCGGGCCGATCATCTGGACCATCAGCTCGACCACGCTGCGCCAGACGGTCACGCCGAGCGTGATGCTCGGCCGCGTGACGGCGATCTTTCTGGCCGTGAATGCCGGCGCGCGGCCATTCGGTGCGGCACTCGGTGCGGCACTCGGTGCGGTGGTCGGCGCGGTGCTCGGCGCGTCGATGGGCGCGCAGGCCTGCCTGGTGCTCGCGCTGGCCGGTTTTGTCGTGCAGGCACTGGTGATCTTCGGCTCGGCGCTGCGCCGCCTGCAAGTCTTGCCCGCCGCCGCTGGCTGAGTGCCTGCGCGCGCACGCAGCGCCGATCAGTTCACTGCCGACGAGCCCGGCGCCTGGTCGATCGGCGGCGTGAACAGCTCGCCGACATCGACCGCATCGAAGCGATATTGGCGGCCGCAGAACTCGCAGCCGATCTCGACATCACCACGCTCGGCAACGATCGAATCGATCTCGCTGCGGCTCAAGCCCTGCAACATGCGCGCGACGCGCTCACGCGAGCAGGTGCATTCGAAACGGGGTGTCTGCGGCTCGAAGCGCAACACCTGTTCTTGCCAGAACAGGTGCCGCAGCAGGGTTTCGGCCTCCAGGCCGAGCAACTCGGCGCGGGTCAGCGTCGCAGCCAGGTGGGCGATGCGGTTGAAAGCTTCGCTCAAGCCAATATCGTCTTCGCGAGCACGAGCCCGGCCTTCAAGATTGCCGACACCCTCGAGCGGCAAGCGCTGGATCAACAAACCCGCGGCGACATCGTCGGTGGCGGCGAGCATCAGGCGGGTGTCGAGCTGCTCGCTTTGCAGCATGTAGTGCTCGAGCACCTGGCTCAACTGGTGCAGCGGCTCGCGGCGGTCGCCATGCAGCGGCACGACACCTTGATACGGTTGCTGGCCGGGCAGCTTGTCCCTGGGGTCGAGCGTGATCGCGCAGCGGCCTTTGCCACGCGGGTTGAGCATCGACACCAGCCCGGCATCGAGCCCGATGTCGCCGTTGACGGTGGCGGTGACACGAAAACTCAGGTCGGCGCGCGCTTCGGCCACCGCCAGCTTGACCGGTGCACCGGCGTCCCCATGCAGTTGCAGCAGCAGCGCGCCATTAAATTTGATATTCGCCTGCATCAGCACCGCCGCCGCGGCCATCTCGCCAAGCAGCTCGCGCAAAGGCGGCGCAAAGGGCCCGGCGCCACCATGTGCCGGGTCGCGCCGGCGCAGCACGTCGCGCCAGCTCGCATCCAGCCGGACCAGCATGCCGCGCACCGGCAGGCCGTCGAAGAGAAATTTATGCAGTTCGTCCACGCTGGTTTCGAGCGCGCAGTCAGCCGATTTTGGTCAAGCCGCGGCGGTGCCAGTCGGCTTTGTCGACATAGTGCAGGGCGCTCATCCGCAAACCCTGGATCTGCTCCGGCGTCAGCGACCGCGCCACCTTGGCCGGGCTGCCGATGATCAACGAGCCGTCGGGGAATTCACGGCCTTCGGTGACCAGCGCGCCCGCGCCGACGAGGCAATTGCGGCCGATCTTCGCGCCATTCAATACCACCGCCTGGATGCCGATCAGCGAGCCGTCGCCGATTGTGCAGCCATGCAGCATCACCTGGTGGCCGATGGTCACGTTGGCGCCCACGTCGAGCGGGAAACCAGGGTCGCTGTGCAGCACGCTGTTTTCCTGCACATTGCTGCCGGCGCCGATGCGGATCGGCGCGTTGTCACCGCGCACCACGGCGCCGTACCAGACACTCGAGCCGGCGGCCAGCGACACGTCACCGATGACGCTGGCGTTGTCGGCGATCCACGCCGATGGGTGAATCTGCGGCGTGTTGTTGTCGAGCGCGTAGATGGCCACGTGGCTGATTCCGGGTTGGTCAAAAGGAGACAATTCTAAGGATGGAGATCCGCAAGCAAGCTTTGCACGCCCTGAGCGTGATCGACCCGACACAAAAGGTGCTGGCGACGCAGACGGCGTGGGCTTCGCTTTGTGCCGCACCATGCGTGCCCTGCGTGCCCTGCGCGCCCTGCGCGTCGTCCCCGCCTTCCCCACACTGTGCGGATGCCGACACCACGCTCGAACCCGAAGCCGTTCTGCAGCCCCCCACCACCCTGCCCGGCCGGCCAGCGCGGCCCGAACTCGTTGCCGCCCGGGACGTGCCGCGGCGCTCGCCGTTCACGCCCGAAGGCCGCGCCGCTCTGCTGCATTCGGTGGCCCATATCGAGTTCAACGCGATCAATCTGGCGCTCGACGCGGTCTGGCGTTTTGCCGACATGCCGCGCGACTACTACCGCGACTGGCTGCGTGTCGCGGCCGAAGAAGCGCAGCACTTCAGCCTGCTGCGCGAACATCTGCGGTCGAGCCTGGGCCACGACTACGGCGACTTCGTGGCCCACGACGGCCTGTGGTCGATGGCCCAGAAAACCGCCGACGACATCACCGCCCGCATGGCCCTGGTGCCGCGCACGCTCGAAGCGCGCGGCCTCGACGCGACGCCGCCGATGCAGGCCAGGCTGGCCGCCGCCGGGGACCACCGCGCGGTGGAGATCCTGGACGTGATCCTGCACGACGAAGTCGGCCATGTCGCGATCGGCAACCACTGGTACCGCTGGCTCTGCGCGCGTGAAGGGCTCGACCCGGTCGCGCACTACGCGCTGCTCACCAACCGCCACGGCGCGCCGCGGCCGCGCGCGCCGTTCAATTTCGACGCCCGGCAGCGGGCGGGGTTTACCGCCGCCGAACTGGCGGCCCTGGCGGGGCCGCAGTGACGGTGCCACC
>JAYUSP010000214.1:0-5971 GCA_043755615.1 Betaproteobacteria bacterium | reverse complement strand
AATCCGAAGGCCTGTCGATCTTCATCGTCGACCTGCGTGACGCCATCGGCCACGGGCTGGTGGTGCGGCCGATCCCGAACATGGTCAACCACGAAACCAATGAGTTGTTTTTCGAGAACCTCGAGATCCCGGTCGAGAACCTGATCGGCACCGAAGGCCAGGGCTTCAAATACATCCTCGACGGGCTGAATGCCGAGCGCACGCTGATCGCCGCCGAATGCATCGGCGACGGCCGCTGGTTCATCGACCGCGTGACTGCGTATGCCAAGGAGCGGGTGGTCTTCGGCCGTCCGATCGGGCAGAACCAGGGGGTGCAATTCCCGATCGCCGAAGCGCATATCGAGATCGAAGCCGCCGACCTGATGCGCTGGCAGGCTTGCCGGCTCTTTGATGCCCATCAGCCCTGCGGCGCGCAAGCCAACATGGCCAAATACCTGGCGGCCAAGGCGTCCTGGGAAGCGGCCAATGCCGCGATCCAGTTCCACGGTGGGTTTGGTTTTGCCTGCGAATACGATGTCGAGCGCAAATTCCGCGAGACCCGGCTGTACCAGGTGGCGCCGATCTCGACCAACCTGATCCTGAGTTATGTCGCCGAGCATGTGCTCGGGCTGCCGCGGTCGTTTTGATGCGATGTTTTTGATGTGCTCGTATTGACCTCGGCTCTGAACCGCTGATTTGTGCAAGCGCCGCCCATGAACCCGCAGCACCCCGAAGCCCAACTCGCCACCTTCGCCGCGACGCTCCAGTTCAGCGACCTACCCACGTCCGTGGTGCGCCGCGCGGAGGATCTTTTTCTCGACTGGATCGGCTCCACGCTGGCCGGCAAGGGCGCACGGCCGGTGGAGTCGATCGCGCGTTTCATGGTCAGCCAGGGGCCGCGTGACGCGGATGGCGGCGCGGCGGAAATCCTGATCCACCGTCGCGGCAGCAGCCCGCTGGTGGCGGCGGCGATCAACGCCGCTGCATCGCATGTTGCCGAGCAGGACGATGTCCACAACGGCGCCGTCTTCCACCCCGGCGCGGTGGTCTTCCCAGCGGCGCTGGCGGCGGCGCAAAGTATGGGCCGGTCAGGTCGCGAGCTGCTGCTCGCTTCGATCGTTGGCTACGAGACCGGCATCCGTGTCGGTGAATTTCTTGGCCGCTCGCACTACAAGACCTTTCACACCACCGGTACCGCGGGTACGTTTGCGGCTGCCGCGGCGGTGGGTTCGTTGTTGCGTCTGGACGCTGCGCAGATGCTCAACGCCTTTGGCTCCGCCGGCACGCAGTCGGCGGGGCTGTGGGAGTTTTTGCGCGACGCCGCCGACTCCAAACAACTGCACACCGCGCACGCTGCCAGCGCCGGGTTGACCGCCGCTCACCTCGCCGCCGACGGTTTTACCGGCGCACGCCAGATCCTCACCGGCGCGCAAGGGCTGGCCGCGGGCATGTCGACCGACGCCGACAGCGCGCGCCTGATCGCCGGCCTGGGCAGCCGCTGGGCCAGCGCCGAAACTTCGTTCAAGTTCCACGCCTCGTGCCGCCACACCCACCCCGCCGCCGACGCGCTGCTGGCGGTCATGCAGGCGCATCGCCTGCGCGCGGATGAGATAGCTAACGTGGTGGCGCAGGTGCACCAAGGCGCGATCGACGTGCTCGGCCCGGTGACCGACCCGCAGACCGTGCACCAGTCAAAATTTTCGATGGGGACGGTGCTGGCGATGATCGCCTTGCACGGCCGCGCCGGGCTGGCCGACTTCGACGCGCACTACCGCGATGCGGCGACGGTAGATTTCCGCAACCGAGTTCAGATGGTGCTCGACGCCGAGGTCGACGTGGCCTACCCCACGCGCTGGATCGGCAAGGTCGAGGTCCACACCCACGACGGCCGGCGCTTGCGCAGCCGCGTCGACGAACCGAAGGGCGACCCCGGCAATACGCTGAGCCGAGCCGAGATCGAAGACAAGGCGCTGCGATTAGCGCTGTATGCGGGCGGCGCCACCGAGCCCGAAATGCGGATGCTGATCGGCAAGGTCTGGGCGCTCGCCGAGACGCCGCGTGTACTGCAACTGCTGGGTTGATCGACTGGCGCCGGCGGTCAGCGCGGCCAGCGTTGCGGCGGGCCCTTGCGCGCGCCGGGCACGTTGACCGAAGTCGGCAAGCGCAGCACCGTCCTGGCAGGTTTGTCGGGCGTCTGCGGCGGCTCGGTCGACACCTTGCCCGGCGGCGGTGCACCCTCGGCGGTGAAGTCAACTTGGCTCTGGACCAAGGTCTTGGGCTTGGCTTTGGCTTCACGGGGAAGTGCAGTGGGTTTCATATTCGTCGCAGCGGTCATATCGTGCCTCAGGGGCGGTGAGCAAACAATCCGTCGAGCCGGACATCGAGAATCATCACGCGCGCCAGTGGCAAGCGTCAGTGCGATGGCGCACCGATCGCGCGGTTTCCGCTTGGCATGCCGCGTCATCGCGCGCTGTAAGGCGCGGACTACAGACCGACCGCGCCCTCGCCGATGGCGGATACCGACGTCGCGGCGCAGGATGATTTTTCGGGCCGTCGGCCCGCAGGCTTGCGCGGCGCCCATTCGGGCAGCGCGGTTTGAGCAGCGTGCAGCCGGGCTGCGATGTTCCTACCCCGGTCTGACGCGCCATCCAAGGAGTCCGCAATGAATGTCCACCTCCCGCGCCACCGCCCCGCGCGCCACCCGCCAGTCCGGTATGCCACCCTGGTTGGTTCGGTTGTTGGGGGGCTCGCTGCGCCCCTGATCGGCAGCCTGCTCGTCTTGATCAGCGTCGCCGCGCAGGCGAAGACCGTTCGCGATGAAACGCTGGCCGTGTATCACCAGGAGCGCGCGGTCTGCCTGAGTGGGCAGTCGAACCAGGACCGAGGGACCTGTTTGCGCGAGGCCGGGGCGGCCCTGGCCGAAGCGCGGCGCCAGGGCTTGAATACGGCGAAGGAATCCTTGGCCGGTAATGCCACCAAGCGTTGTGAGCCACTGCCCGCGGCGGATCGAAGCGCCTGCATGGCACGCATGAACGGCCTGGGCAGCGTTAGCGGTAGTATTGCCAGCGGCGGCATCGTGCGCGAACTGGTCGTTCGCGAAACGCCGCCAGCCAGCCCGGACAAAGCCGCAAGTGACGCGCAGGCCACACCGAGCGCACCGAGCGCACCGGGCAAGTAGTCACCGGTGCCGCGTTCAAGCGGCACCGGTTCCCACCCGCTCAGGTGCGATCAACGCGGCCGGATTGCGCCGTTTTCGTCCGACAGCACAATCTCGACACGCCGGTTCATCTGGCGGCCGCCCGCGCTGTCGTTGCCGGCAACGGGATAGGCTTCGCCGTAGCCCTGTGTGGAGAGGCGGTCCATCGCCACGCCCATGCCCGCGAGTGCGGCGCGCACTGCGTCGGCGCGCCGCGCCGACAGTTCCTGGTTGTGCGCATCGTTGCCGACGCTGTCGGTGAAGCCTTCGATCAGCGCCTTGCGTTGCGGGTACTCCTTCATGAAGCCGACCAGCTTCTCGATGCTGCGCATGCCACCCGACTTGAGTTGCGACATATTCGTATCGAAGAGCACGTCACCGATCGTCATGACCATGCCGCGGTCGGTCTTCTTGGCATTCAGATCCTTGAGCTGCGCTTCGAGCTGGCGGCTGCGCGCCTCGGCGTCGCCGGCCTGTTGCTGGGCCGTGGCGGCCTGCTGTTGCGAGCTCGCTGCCTGCTGGCTTGAGGCCGCGGCCTGCCGCTGCGCAGCATCGGCCTGGCGCCTTGATTCATCCGACTGGCGCTGCGACACCTCGGCACTGCGCTGCGCCACATCGGCCTCGGTTGTGCGTGCCGCCAGACGCAGTTTGTCGCGCACCCCTTCGGCGTTGGCGACCGTCATCTCGGCGACTTTCTGGCGCGTCGTTTCCTGCGCAATCGCCACGCGCTGCTTGGCGACATAGGCCAGGTGGCTGACGTCGCTGGAGCTGTCCTTGCGGCTGAAGGCCTGGTCGGCGCGGCCCAGCGCGTCGCCGGCTGCCTTCAACTCGACCGGAGCCATTTCACGGGTCTGTGGGTCGGCCTGCGCGTTGCGGTAGTCATTGCGGGCTTCGATCAGCAGCGGGTTGTCGGCGCTCAACGTACTGCAGCCGGCAGTCACGGCCAACGCGACCAGCGTCAGCGACAAGGTCAGCGGATAGATACGGGGCTTGTTCATGATCAGTTCCTGGGAGTGGTGGTTGACGCCGGCGCCTTGCGCTGCATTTCTTCGCTGAGCACGCGGTTGGCTTCCTGCGCCTCGTCAGCCGCTTTGCGCGCCTTGCTCGAATGGGCTTTGGCCTCGGCAAGCTGGGCATCGACTTGCGACTGCTGCGCAAACATGCGCGCGCTGTCATGTTCCTTCGCAGTCATCGCCAGGTTGGCACGGTCGAGTTTTTCGCGCGCCATGCGCATCTCGACGGCCGCCCATTCGGGGCCGCCAGCGCGGGTGGCACTGGCCACCGCCGCCGTCGACACTGCCACCTGTTCGACCGGCGGCGGCGTGCTCGCGCAGGCGCCGAGGATGATCGAGGCGCCGATCAAAATCGCCGGCAGGGCCGGCCTCAGGGTTTGATAGCGGGTCATCTTGGTGTCCATTCTTTGAAGAGGCCGCGTGAGCGTCGGGTGTGAGTTCCACACCGGTTGAGCCTTGAGCATCGATGGTGGTACCGGTGCGCGCCACGATCAGTGCGTTGGCGCACACAGTCGGGGTTTCGCGCGCAAGCCTTACCCATCGGCGCGGCGCAGTCCTACAGCGCGGGGGCGTGGCCGTCGAGTGCGATCGTCAAGCGCGATCGTCGAGCGCGGTCGAGGCCGGTTCTGCGGCGCTGACACTTGCGCCATGCGGCACACTGCGCGGACCATGAATTCACTCCTTGCATCGCTGGCGGCGGCCATGATCGCCGCAGCTTCCGGCGCCCAAACCATGCCCCTTCTGACCGACTCCAACGCGCTTCCTGCGGCACCGATTGCCGCCAAAAAACCCAAGGACGTGAGCATCCACGGCGAGCGCCGCGTCGACGACTATTTCTGGCTGCGCGAGCGCGACAATCCCGAGGTGCTGCAACACCTGCGCGCCGAGCGCGATTACGCCGCAGCCTGGTTCAAGCCAGTCGACACCTTCAAGGACCAGCTCTACGCCGAAATGCTGGCGCGGATTCAGGAAGACGACGAAGCGGTGCCCTACCGCAAGGGCGGCTACTGGTATTCGAGCCGCACCGCCAAAGGCAAGCAGTACGCCACGTACCTGCGCCGCAAGGGCACGCTCGACGCACCCGAGCAGGTCTTGCTCGACATGAATCTGCTCGCCGAGGGCAAGCGTTTTCTCAGGCTCGGCGAGGCCGCGGTCAGCCCCGACGCACGCCTGCTGGCCTATTCACTGGACGAAACCGGCGCCCTCGATTTCACGCTGCGTGTGAAGTCGATCGACGATGGCGCGATGCTGCCGGTGCAGATCGAAAAGACCGACGCCGTGGTCTGGGGCAACGACAACCAGACGCTGTTCTACGTCACCAAAGACGCCGCCAAACGCACCCACCGCGTCTGGCGCCATCGCATCGGCCAGGGTGCTGCGCTGAAGGATCAACTGATCTTCGAGGAGCGCGACGAACGTTTCTGGGTCGGCCTGGCCAAGACCCGCGACGAGCAGTTCATCGTCATCACCAGCGAAAGCAAGGACACCAGCGAGCTGCGTGTCACGGACGCCAACAAGCCGGCATCGCGGCTGCGCACCATCGTGCCGCGCCGCAGCGGCCGCGAAGCCGCGCTCGAACATCGCGATGGCCTGTTCTACCTGCGCATCAATGACCGTGGGCGCAACTTTCGCCTCGTCACGGTGCCGGTGGCCAAGCCGGTGCTCGCCGCTGCGCTAGAGCTGATCGCGCACCGCAAGAACGTGATGCTCGAAGCGGTGGACCTGTTCAAACAGCATATGGTCGTCACCGAACGCGACCGCGGCGTACAGAAGCTGCGCGTGT
>JAYUSP010000213.1:0-5986 GCA_043755615.1 Betaproteobacteria bacterium | reverse complement strand
CATGCGCGGGGCTCGACCGCGTTGGGCCGTCGGGCATAGATGGGCTGGCTCGCCCGGGGGAGGGTGCGATTCTAAGCGGCGTCACTTGTCGCTATGGCGCAACAAGACGCGATGTGTCGCGCGTTGCAGGGGCCAAAATGCTGACGCGGCGAAGCCCTATGGCACAATCATTTGTCGGAGGTAAATGCACGCGTTAGCGTGGGTTTGCTCGCACATTTCGCTCCGTTTTGGACGTAACGCAGACGACTGCGGCTTTCCTCGAGAGGAGAATCATGAAGAAATTGAACAAGGTGGCGGTGCTGTTCGCATCAGTAGCGCTCGCCGCCCCGTTGGCTGCTTTTGCCCAAGCCAAGACGATCGACAACTGGCGTGCCGCCGATGGCACGACGTGGAGAAACGGGAACGGCGAGCTCTGCTGGCGTAATGCCAACTGGACTCCCGCCACCGCCGCCGAAATGTGCGATGGCGCGCCGCCGCCTCCCGCACCCGTCGCCGCTCCGGCGCCGGCGCCGCGTGTCGCGCCGCCGCCCCCGCCGCCGGCCGCACCGCCGCCGGCACCTGCCGCGGCACCGGTCCCCGCGCCTGTCGCTCCTGCGGCGCCAGCCCGCCCGGTGAGCGAGAAGGTCACCTTCGCTGCCGACGCCTTCTTCGACTTTGACAAATCGGTGCTCAAGCCCGATGCGCAGGCGAAGCTGGCGGACTTGGTCGACAAGACCAAGGGCGTGAACCTCGAAGTCATCATCGCGGTTGGCCATACTGACTCAGTCGGTGGCGACGGCTACAACCAGAAGCTGTCGATCGCGCGCTCTGAAGCGGTGAAGAATTTCCTCACCAGCAAGGGCGTCGAGAAAAACCGCGTCTACACCGAAGGCAAGGGCGAGAAGTCGCCTGTGGCCGACAACAAGACCACCGAAGGCCGCGCGAAGAATCGTCGCGTGGAAGTCGAGGTCGTCGGGACCCGCGCCACCAGGTGATGCATCGAGCCCTTCGGGCTCGGGTCACACCAACCCCGCTGCGGCGGGGTTTTTTGTTTCTGCGGCTAGGATCGGCACATGACCGCAAGCGCCCCTGTCAACAGCAGCCAGACCCACAACGTCGACGAACAAGAACTGGCGAAATTCAGCGACCTCGCGCATCGCTGGTGGGATCCCAACAGCGAGTTCCGTCCGCTGCACCAAATCAACCCGCTGCGACTGGACTGGATTGACGCGCTGGCTTCGCTGCGCGGCAAGTTGGTGCTCGACGTCGGTTGTGGCGGCGGCATCCTGGCGGAGTCGATGGCCAAACGTGCAGCACAGGTGACCGGCATCGACCTGGCAACCAAACCGTTGGGTGTGGCCCGGCTCCATGCGCTGGAAGCCGGCGTCGACAACGTCGAATACCGTGAGATTGCCGCCGAAGCCCTGGCCGCAGCATCGCCGGCTGCGTTTGACGTGGTCACCTGCATGGAGATGCTCGAACATGTACCCGACCCGTCGTCGGTGGTGCGGGCTTGTGCAACCTTGGTCAAACCCGGCGGCTGGGTGTTTTTTTCGACCATCAACCGCAGCGCCAAATCCTTTGTCTTCGCGATCGTCGGCGCCGAGTACGTGCTGGATTTGCTGCCGCGCGGGACCCACGAATATGCACGCTTCATCCGGCCCAGCGAACTCGCGCGCTGGTGCCGCGAGTCCGGGCTGGCGCTCCAAGGCAGCCGCGGCATGGGCTACAACCCATTGACTCGGGCCTACAGCCTAACCAGCGACACCAGCGTCAACTACCTGCTCGCCTGTCGCGCAAGCGCATGAGCCCGCCGGGCCGTCCCCAAGGCGAATACCGCAGCGCGCAGCGCGGAGGTTGCCTGATGAGCCGCCGGGCCGTCCCCAAGGCGAATACCGCAGCGTGTCGCGCGGAGATTTCCTGATGAGCCAGCCCGCCGCGACGGCCAGGATCTTTTGCATCGCCAACCAAAAGGGCGGCGTCGGCAAGACCACGACCACGGTCAATCTGGCGGCCGGGCTGGCCAAGGTCGGCCAGCGCGTGCTCGTCGTCGACCTCGACCCGCAGGGCAACGCAACGATGGGTTCGGGCATCGACAAACGCAAGCTCGAGCTCAGCATCTATGACGTGCTGCTCGAGTCGGCAGCGATCACCGACGCCCGCCGGCGCAGCGACAAAGGGGGCTACGACGTACTCGGCGCCAACCGCGAGCTGGCCGGCGCCGAGGTCGAACTGGTGGCGCTCGACCACCGCAACCTGCGACTGCGCCAGGCGCTGGCCGCTGTCGCCGCCGACTATGACTTCGTGCTCATCGACTGTCCGCCGTCGCTGAGCCTGCTCACACTGAACGGCCTGTGCAGCGCACAGGGCGTGATCGTGCCGATGCAGTGTGAGTACTTCGCCCTCGAAGGGCTGTCGGACCTGGTCAATACGATCAAGCAGGTGCATGCCAACCTGAACCGCGAGCTCAGCGTCATCGGCCTGCTGCGGGTAATGTTCGATCCGCGCATCACGCTGCAGAACCAGGTCAGCGAACAGCTCAAGGCGCACTTCGGGGCTAAGGTTTTTGAGACCGTGATCCCACGCAATGTGCGCCTTGCCGAAGCGCCGAGTTACGGCCAGCCCGGCGTCGTCTTCGACCCCGCGTCGAAGGGCGCGCAGGCGTATGTCGAATTTGCGCGCGAGCTGGTGGCGCGCATGGCCAGCGCGTGACCCGCGCGTGACCACGAGCGCGCCAACCTGGCCCGACGACGCCCTGCTGCGGCGCATCGAAGACGCCAGCCTGAACGCCAGCGCGCCGCCGCAGCAGTTCTGGCTCGACGGCTGGTTGTTGCGCCTGTCGCCGGGCAAGGCGCGGCGTGCGCGCAGCATCAATGCGCTGGCCGGCGGCACCAGGTCGGTCGACGACAAACTGCGCGAGGCCGCACGCCGCTACCACGCCGCCGGGCTGCCGATGTTTATACGCATCACGCCGTATTCGCAGCCCGCCGGGCTGGACCAGCATCTGGCCGGGCTCGGCTGGCATCTCATCGACAAAACGCTGGTCATGGTGTTGTCGATGGCCGATCCAGCCGAAACAATCGCCGGCCCGGGGGCGGCGCCGCCGCCGCCCGCGGGCATCGAGTCGGTGGCCGCAGATGCCGCCGACTACGCTGCCGCCGTCGGCGCGCTGCGTGGCTCGTCAGCACAGCAGATCGCCGCCCATGCGCAGCGTTTGCTGCAGTCGCCGGTGCTCTACACCGGGTTGCTGTGGCGCCGCGCCGGCGAGGTGGTGGCCTGCGGGCAGTTTGCCCGCGAAGGTGATCTGGTCGGCCTGTACGACATCTTCACCGCGCCACCAGCGCGTGGCGCCGGGCTGGCGCGCCAGCTGTGCGCCGCGTTGTTGGCCACCGCACACAAGCAGGGCGCAAGCGCGGCGTACTTGCAGGTCGACGGCGCCAATGCCGCTGCGCAGGCGGTCTATCGCCGGCTCGGTTTTGTCTTCGGCTACCACTACCACTACCGCTGCGCCGACGCCAACGCGCAGTGAGCCTGCCCGGCCGCCCGAAAGGCGAATGCCGGAGTGCGCAGCACGAAGGTACTCCAATGAGCGCGGCCGATCAGCGCTGGACCGCGGCGCCTCCCGCTGTGCTGCGCGAGTGCGGTCAGTCGGTCTGCGGCCGCAGGTACTTGTTCAAGAAGGTCTCCATTGCGCCGTAGAACTCGTATTGGTTCTCTTCGTTGCGGAAGCCGTGGCCTTCATTGTCCTTGACCATGTACGGCACCTCGACACCACGTTTGCGCAACGCCTCGACCATCTGGTCGCTTTCGGCCTTGTTGACCCGTGGGTCGCGCGCGCCTTGCACCACGAACAGCGGGGTCTTGATCTTGTCGGCGTTCAGCGCCGGCGATGTGCGCGTCAGGCGCTCCTTGTCACGCTCGGGGTGGCCGACCATGTCGTGGAACTTCGGCAGTATCGGGCGCCAGTAGGGCGGAAACGTATTCATGAAAGTGAACAGGTTGCTCACGCCGACATAGTTCACCGCGGCAGCGTAGAGGTCGGGGGTGAAGGTCACGCCGGCCAGCGTGGTGTAGCCGCCAAAACTGGCGCCGTAGATGCCTACCCGTTTGGGGTCGGCCACGCGTTGGGCGATGAGCCACTGCACGCCGTCGGTGACGTCGTCCTGCATCTTCAGGCCCCATTCGCCGAAGCTGGCTTCCCAGAATTTGCGGCCATAGCCGGTCGAGCCGCGAAAATTCATCTGCAGGATGCAATAACCGCGGTTGGCCAGAAACTGCACCTCGGCGCTGTAGCCCCAGACATCACGTGCCCAGGGCCCGCCATGCGGGTTGATGACACAGGGCAGGTCCTTGGGCGTGCGCCCCACCGGCAGCGTCAGGTAGCCGTGGATCGTCAGGCCGTCGCGGCTCTGGTACGACACCGGGGTCATCGGCGCCATGTCGGCGGCCGGGATCTTGTCGTTGATCTCGGCGAGCTTGCTCAAGGTGTCGCTGCGCGCGTCGTAGATGTAGCGCGCGCCCGGGGTGCGGTCGCTGAAGGCGGCGACGATAAATTTGTCCTCGGCCTTGGTCGCACTTTGCAGGTTGACGTCCATGCCCGGCACCTTGGCCAGGATGCGCTGGTGCATCGCTTCGGCAGCGTTGTCGAAAAACCGGCGCTCGACCTTGGCGGTGACGAAGTTGACTTCGGTGACCTTCTTGCGCAGCCGCGACCACACCGCGCCGCCGAGGTCCACGTCGGGGTGCTCGAATACGAGCTGTTCGGCATCGGGCCGGCTCGGGTCGATCAACACCAGCGCCTTCTTGTCGCGCCCGCGGTTGCTGATGGCGTAGAACTTCTTGTTGTCGGCGCTGAACGCGGCGACCTCGACTTCGGTTTTGTAGTCGGTGGTGATGATCGGCTTGAACGGGCTCTTATCGTCAGCGCGGTGCATCACGATCGTATTCAGGCCTTCGGTGCGGTAGGCCATGCGCACTCGCCCGGCGTGGTCGGTGCTCCAGCCGACAATGTCGCCCGGGTTCTTGGCCACCAGCGTCTCCTTGCCCGTGCGCAGGTCGACCTTGTAGACGTCAAAGACCTCGGGGTTGATTCGGTTGTGGCTGACCAGGATATGGTTCGGATCGTCGGCCAACGCGTCGGTGATATCGGCGCGCACCTTGTCGCCCGGGGTCAGGTCGGTGACCTTGCCGGTGGCCACGTCGACCGAGACAACGTGGAAGTTTTCGTCGCCGCCAAAGTCCTTGGTGTACAGGATGCGGTCGCTGCCCTTCCAGTAGTAGATATTGATATCGCGTGCGGTCTCGGCGGTCAGCCGGCGCGGCTCACCCACCGGCTGGCTGCCTTGCAGCGGCTGCACAAAAACGTTGAGCCGGCGTGCTTTGCCGTCAACCGCCACCGGCTACATGAAACCCAGCGTCTTGCCGTCCTGGCTGAGCCGGAAGTACGCCTTCTCGCGGTTCGAAAAAAAATCGCGGATCGGGTATGGCGGCGGGATCGCCGACTTCCTTGGCTGCGCCTGCGCCGGCGTCGGCAGCACCAGCGACACCGCCAGCGCCGCGCCGACGAGAGCGACCGACCACACCAGGGTCGGCAGGGTTCGATTTTTCATGGCAAATCCTCGCGTGTGAATTCGTGGCGCGCAGTGTCGCGTGATGACGCGCCGCCATCGCCTTGATTCTGACGGACGGTCGGGTCGGTGGAATGAACCGCAGGCTCGTGGTGCCGGGCGCCGGCAGCAGTGATGCCGCGCCGCTGCCGGCGCGATGTCCTCAGCTCGCCGGCAGCTTGGCCGGCGTGAACATCGCCTGGCATGCCGTGCGTTGCCCATCGGCCGGCGCCATGCGCCGGCAGCCGCTGTCGCGCTGCGCTACCAGCCGCTTGACCACCGCATCGCGCTGCGGGTTGTTGTTCCAGGCCAGCAGTTTGTTCGTCACGCGTTGCATCGACCGCGCGCTGCGATCCTGGAATCCGCTCTTGTCGGCAATCGCTTCACCCAGCAGCAGCGCC
>JAYUSP010000212.1:0-20350 GCA_043755615.1 Betaproteobacteria bacterium | reverse complement strand
CGAAGGGGCCTCGGGCATCACCCAGAAACCCGGCTGGTCGGCGCAGCGGCTGATGGTTGCGGCGGCCAACCCGCTGGCCACCAATGCCGGCTATCAGGTGCTGCGCGCCGGCGGCTCCGCGATGGATGCCGCGGTGGCGGTGCAGATGGTGCTCGCACTCGTCGAGCCGCAATCCAGCGGCATCGGCGGTGGTGCTTTCCTGCTCCATTCAGAGGGCAGCGTGGTGCAAGCCTGGGACGGCCGTGAGACCGCACCGGCCGCTGCTGACGAACGGCTTTTCCTGCTGCCCGATGGCGAACCGATGCCATTTTTGCAAGCGGCTGTCGGCGGCCTTGCGGTCGGTGTGCCCGGCGCCGTGCGCATGCTCGAAGCAGCGCACCGACAGCACGGCAAGCTGCCCTGGGCGCGATTGTTCGAGCCGGCGATTGCGCTTGCGGATGCCGGTTTTCGGGTCAGCCCGCGCATGCACACCCAGCTCAAAGCCGAGACCGCGTTGCGCCAGGATGCGCTGGCGCGAGCGTACTTCCATGGCCCTGACGGCGAGCCGCATGCGGTGGGCCACCTGCTCAAGAATCCGGCGCTGGCCGATGTCTTGCGGGCGATCGCCGCGCGTGGCGGTGATGCGTTGCACAAGGGCCCGGTGGCCGCCGACATCGTCAGGCGGGTGACCGGCCATGCGGCCAACCCCGGGCGCATGAGTGCCGCTGATCTGGATGGTTATGCAGCCCAGCGCCGCGAGCCGATCTGCACGCTGTGGAAAACACACTACCGCGTTTGCGGATTCCCGCCGCCATCGTCGGGACATTTGACGGTGATGCAGATCCTGGGCCTGCTCGAACATGCGTGGGCCGTGACGCGGGCCGTGACGCCGGCGGTGGTGCCACCTTTGCGCGATGGGGTGCCCGGCCCGGACTGGCTGCACGCCTATACCGAAGCCGCGCGGCTGGCCTTCGCCGACCGCGGCCAGTTTGTCGCCGACCCTGCGTTCGTCGCCCCACCGGCCGGCCGCTGGACGAGCCTGCTCGACGCCGGCTACCTGAAACAGCGCGCCGCGTTGATCGGCGCCCAGAGCATGCAGCTGGCGTTGCCGGGCGCGCCGGGTGGCGAGCGCAGCGCCTGGGCGTCGCAGCCGGCGCAGCCCGAAGCCGGCACCAGCCACATCTCGGTCGTCGACGCGCAAGGCCGCGCAGTAGCGATGACGACGAGCATCGAAACCGCCTGGGGATCGCGCATCCTGGCCGACGGCGGCAGCAACAAGGCCGGTGGGTTCTTGCTCAACAACCAGCTCACCGATTTTTCACTGGCACCGCGCGACGCCCAAGGCCAGCCGGTCGCCAACCGCGTGCAACCGGGCAAACGACCCCGCTCGAGCATGAGCCCGACGCTGGTCTTTGATCAGCGCGACGGCCGCCTGCTGATGAGCCTGGGCTCGCCGGGCGGCGCGGCGATCGTGCATTTCACCGCGAAGACCTTGATCGCGTCGCTCGACTGGGGCCTGGATGTGCAGCGCGCGATCGACCTGCCGAACTTCGGCAGCTACAACGGACCGACCGTGCTGGAGACCGGTCGCTTTCCGCCGGCGACGCTGCAGGCGCTGCGCCAGCGCGGCCATGTTGTCATCGAGTCCGACATGACCAGTGGGCTGCAGGCGATCCAGCGTCGCGGCAGTGGCTGGTTTGGCGGCACCGACCCGCGCCGCGAAGGCGTCGTGATGGGGGATTGAGGTCTGTTGGAGTGAACGGCGACGCGGGTCGAGTAGGTCATTCATCGCAATCTCCGGCACGGCCCGACTGGTGGCGCCGAAGGAAGCCACCGCCCGCCCACGACGCCCCGACAAGCAGCGGTGCTTGAAGCCACTGGCCGGGGCGCGCCGAAGCGCAGCGCGAGCGCATGTCGAGCGCGCTTCACGGCCCGCGCACCGTACCCATGGCGAGGTAACCGGTGCCCAGGTGATAACGATCGACGATGCGCAGATCCGGGCACCAGGCCTTGAGCGGCGACCAGGGTGCGCGCAGCCCATTCCATGTCGTGAGGTAGTTTCGTGCACCCCACAACATCCATGCATTGACCGGTGCGCCCCACCACGGCAGGAGACACAGCCCCGCCACCGCAACACGCGCGCCAGGGCGTACCTGCGCAAAAAGATGGGCCAGCGCCGCCGGGTTCTGAAAGACGTCGTGGGTGTAGCAGCAGATGAGCGCGTCGGCCGGCTGCGGCGAAACGAAAACCTCGACCGGATCGCACAGTACCTGCACATTGGGCGCGTCGCCTGCGGCGGTGCGCGCCAGCGCGGCCATCTCGGGAGACTGCTCGATGCCGACGACATGGCCGCGCGGCCCGACGCGGCACGCCAGCGCGCCCAGGATCGCGCCGGCGCCGCAGGCCACGTCGAAGACCGTTTCGTCGGGACGCAGTGCGAGCAAGTCGATCGCACGTTGCCGGACCTGGCGAATTCGGGTCGTGGTGCCTTCGTAGCGCTCGGCGAGCTGCGCGTAACGGGCCAGCGCCGCGTCACGGTCGGGGTGTGGCCGCAGGTTGTCGAGCAGGGTCGATAGCGTCGCAAACCACGGCCGCTTGCCGCTGCTGATCGGGCCCCGGCCAGGGCGCTGTGAACGTGGTTCAGGCCGCTGCATGACGCCGCCTCCAGAACGCCAGTCGGGATGCCAGTCGGGACGCCGGTCGCTCGCGGTTGCGCCGCATCAGCAGGTAAGCGGCGGGGATGACAAACATCGACAGCAGCGGCGCGGTGATCATGCCGCCCACCATCGGCGCGGCGATGCGCTGCATCACCTCGGAGCCGGTGCCGGTGCCCCACATGATCGGCAACAGACCGGCCAGGATCACCGCCACCGTCATCGCTTTTGGCCGCACGCGTTGCACCGCACCTTCGCGGATCGCGTCGAGCAAGTCGGCGTTGCTCGTCTGGCCCTGTGCGACCCGCGCGTCCCAGGCCTGCTTCAAGTACAGCAGCATGATCACGCCGAACTCGGCCGCCACACCCGCCAGGGCGATGAAGCCCACCGCGCCGGCCACCGAGAGGTTGTAGCTGAGCAGCCAGAGCAGCCAGATCCCGCCGACCAGCGCAAACGGCAGCGTGGCCATGATCAGCAACGCGTCGTCGAAGCGCTTGAAGCTCAGGTACAGCAGCACGAAGATGATCAGCAGCGTGAACGGCACCACCACTTTCAGCTTGGCCGTTGCACGCTCCAGAAACTCGAACTGGCCGGACCATGAAACCGAATAGCCGGCAGGCAGTTGCACCTTCTCGCCCACCACGCGCTGCATCTCCTGCACCGCGCCGCGCAGGTCGCGACCGCGGATGTCCACGTAGACCCAGCCCGAGAGCCGCGCGTTTTCGCTGCGCAGCATCGGCGGGCCATCGGTGATGCGAATCTCGGCCACGTCGGACAGCACCAGCCGCGCGCCGCGTTCGCTGACGATGGGCAGCTTGCGCAGCTTGTCCAGCGAATCGCGCATTTCACGCGGATAGCGCAGGTTGATCGGGAAGCGCTGCAGGCCCTCGACGACTTCACCCCCTGGGCCGCCGATATTGTCGCCACCCACCGCCGAGGCGATGACCGACTGCACGTCGGCGATGTTCATGCCAAAGCGCGCGGCGGCGTCGCGGTTGATGGTCACGTCCACATAGCGCCCGCCAGTCAGGCGTTCGGCCAGCGCGCTGCTGACACCGGGTACATCCTTGAGAACCTTCTCGATCTCGCTCGTCACGCGGTCGATCGTGACCAGGTCGGCGCCCGCCACCTTCACGCCGACCGGGCTCTTGATGCCGGTGGCGAGCATGTCGATGCGGTTGCGGATCGGCGGCACCCAGATATTGGCCAGGCCCGGCACCTTGACGATGCGGTCCAGCTCATCGACCAGCTTGTCCTGCGTCATGCCGGCGCGCCATTGGCTCTTGGGCTTGAACTGGATCGTGGTCTCGAACATTTCCAGCGGCGCGGGGTCGGTGGCCGTCTCGGCGCGGCCCGCCTTGCCGTAGACGCTGAGCACTTCTGGCACGGTCTTGATCAGGCGGTCGGTCTGCTGCAGCAGTTCAGCGGCCTTGCCGGCTGACAGCCCCGGCAGCGCCGAGGGCATGTAGAGCAGGTCGCCTTCGTCGAGCCGCGGCATGAACTCAGCCCCGATATGCTGCAGCGGCCACAGGCTCAGGCCCAGCAGGGCAGCCGCAACCACCAGCGTGAGCTTGGGCATGCGCAGCACCGCGTTCAGCAGCGGCCGGTAGGCGGCGATCAGCCAGCGGTTGAGTGGGTTGGCCTTCTCGGCGGGGATGCGACCCCGGATCAGATAGCCCATCAGCACCGGGATCAACGTCGCCGAGAGCCCCGCCGCGGCCGCCATCGCATAGGTCTTGGTGAAGGCCAGCGGCGAGAACAGCCGGCCCTCCTGCGCTTCCAGTGTGAACACCGGGATGAACGACAGCGTGATGATCAGCAGCGAGAAAAACAACGCCGGCCCGACCTCGGTGGCCGCGTCGCCGATGACCTTCCAGCGCGCCTCGCCTTCGAGCTTTTCATCGGGGTGCGCGTGGCCCCAGCGCTCCAGATGCTTGTGCGCGTTCTCGATCATCACCACCGCCGCATCGACCATCGCGCCGATGGCGATGGCGATGCCGCCCAGCGACATGATGTTCGCATTGACGCCCTGGTAGTGCATCACGATGAAGGCCATCAGGATGCCCAGCGGCAGCGAGACGATGGCGACAAAAGCCGAGCGCAGGTGGAACAGGAAGATGAAACACACCAGCGTGACGACGATGAACTCCTCGAGCAGCTTGAAGCCCAGGTTCGCCACCGCGCGCTCGATCAGGCCCGAGCGGTCGTACACCGGCACGATCTGCACGCCGCGCGGCAAGCTGCCCTGCAATTCGCGCAACTTGGCTTTCACGGCGGCAATCGTCTCCAGCGCGTTTCTGCCCGAGCGCATCACGATCACGCCGCCGGTGGCTTCGCCCTCGCCGTCGAGCTCGCCGATGCCGCGCCGCATCTCGGGACCGATCTGGATGCGCGCCACATCGCCCAGGCGCACCGAGACGCCGGCATCGGTGGTCACGAGCGGCACCTTGCGGAAGTCGTCGAGCGACTGCAGGTAACCCGAGGCCCGCACCACGTATTCGGCCTCACCTAGTTCGAGCACCGAGCCGCCGGCCTCCTGGTTGGACCGGCGGATGGCCTCGGCCACCTTGGTATGCGCGATGCCGTGGGCCGCGAGCTTGTCCGGGTCGAGCACTACCTGGTACTGGCGCACCATGCCGCCGACAGAAGCCACCTCGGCGACATTGGCAACCGTCTTCAGTTCGTATTTGAGAAACCAGTCCTGCAGCGCACGCAACTGCCCGGCATCCATCTGGCCGCTGCGATCGATCAGCGAATACTGGTAGACCCAGCCCACGCCGGTGGCGTCGGGCCCGAGCGATGCGGTTGCGCCGGGTGGCAACCGCGCCTGCACCTGGTTGAGGTACTCCAGCACCCGCGAGCGCGCCCAGTACAGGTCGGTGCCGTCGTCGAACAGCACATACACGAAGCTGTCGCCGAAGAACGAATAGCCGCGCACCGCCTTCGCGCCCGGCACCGACAACATCGTCGTCGTCAGCGGGTAAGTGATCTGGTTCTCGACGATGCGCGGCGCCTGGCCGGGGTAGGTGGTGCGGATGATGACCTGCACATCCGACAGATCGGGCAGCGCATCCAACGGTGTGCGGAGCAGCGAATAAACGCCCCAGGCACTGAGCATCAGCGTCGCCAGCAGCACCAGGAAGCGGTTGACGATCGACCAGCGGATGAGCGCGGCGATCATGGCTTGCTCCCGGGCTTGGGCGAAGAGACGGCAGATTTGGGCCCGGGTGCCAGCACCGTCACGGCGGTGAGCTGCGGCTGGTTGTCCGCATCCAGATAGAACTCGAAGCCGACCTTGTCGCCCGCTGCAAGGCCGCGCGGCAGGCCGCGCTGTGGCAGCTTGAAGTCCATCGTCATCGCGCCCCATTTCAGCGACGGAATCGGGTCGTGCTTTAGCGTGACCGCGTCGCGGCCGACGCTTTCCACCTTCGCCTGGCCTTCATGGCGTGTTGCCTGGTTGGCCGCGGCCGGCCTGGGATCGACATTCAGGCGCGCCTCGATGCCCTTCAGGCTGGCCTCGGAGTCGATCAGGAATTGCGACGAGACGACGACACGCTGGCCGGCCTGCAGGCCGCGCTTGATCTCGGTCTGCCCGCCGCTTTCGATGCCGATCTCGACCTCGACCGGCCGGAAGCGGCCTTGGTCTTCGGCGAGCATCACGACCGTGCGCTTGCCGGTCTGGATCACCGCCTCGGTCGGGATCAGCAGCGCCTTGCCGGCCTGCATGTCCATGAACTGCATTTGCACAAACATGCCCGGCACCAGGCGCGCGCCAGGGTTGGCCAGTTCGAGCCGCGCCTTCAGCGTGCGCGTCGTCGCGTTGACCTCGGGCAGCAAGGCCTGCACCCGGCCGTCGAAGGTGGCGCCGGGCAGGGCGGGGCTCCTGGCCTGTACCTTGGCCCCCGGGCGGAGCAGCGCCGCCTGGCTCTCGGGCACCTCGGCATGGGCCCACACGGTGGCGGTGCCGTTGATGCGGAACAAGGTCGCGCCCGCCATCAACGTCATGCCTTCGCGCGCCATCAGCTCGGTCACCACACCACCGATCGGCGCCACGAGCGTCCAGCGCGGCTGCGTGCGGCCGCTGCTTTCCACCAGCGCGATCTGCGCTTCGCTCATGCCGACCTGGCGCATGCGCTGGCGGGCCCCGTCGACGAGCGCCGCGAGCTCGCTGCCCTGCATGCGCCGCACCGACAGAAACTCTTCCTGCGCCGCGATCCACTCGGGCACGTGGAGGTCGGCGAGCGGCTGGCCCTGCGCCACGCGGTCGAGCGCGGCACGCACGTGCAGCCGTTCGACGAAACCGGTGGCGCGTGCCTGCACGATGACCTGATCGCGCTCGTTCCAGGTGATGCTGCCGACGGCAGCCACTTGCGGCGACAGGGTTCCTTGTGCGACCTCGGCGGTGCGCACGCCGAGGTTCTGCTGGATGCGCGGGCTGACCGTGACCTTGCTGCCGTCGCCGTCGCTGCTGTCGGCATACACCGGCACCAGCATCATGTCCATGAACGGCGACTTGGCCGGCTTGTCGAACTTGTTGCCCGGCACCATCGGGTCGTGGTAGTACAAAACCCGCTTGCCGGTGGCCGGGTCCACTTCGCCGGCCTTGATGCCGGACTTGATGTGCCGGCGGGTCGCTTCCTCGCCCTGGGCAATGCTTTGTGGCAGGGCCTCGGTTGGCGGCGCCGGCGCTGCCGCTTCGCTGCCGGCAGCGGCTGCTGGCGACGCGGCCATGCCCATGCCACGGTGCATGCCCATGGCGTACAAACCATAGCCAGCGGCGCCGAGAAGTCCGGCCGCGATCAGGCCGAGCAGGCTCGTCACGTAGGGTTTGGATTTCATCGTTGTGGCTCCTTGGAGGCGGCAGCCGGGCGATCCGCCGCCGGCGCCCGGTGTTCGGCCGGAATCAGGAATTCGAGTTGGGCCCACAGACCGGCGGTTTCCATCTCGAGCCGCAGGCGGTCCATGCGCATGTCGATCTCCATGCGGCGCGCTTCCAGAACCGAGCCGAGCGAACCTGCACCGCCGCGATAGGCGGCGATCGCCGCACTCGTGCGTTCGCCGGCGAGCGGGATCAGCGAGCTGCCGTAGAACGCCAGCCGCTCCTGGTTGCTCTGCCACTGCTGCAACCAGCTGCGGGCTTCGGCGACATGCTCGCGCGTGGCTTCTTCGCGCTGATCGCGCAGCTGCTGGGCAAGCGCCAGCTTGGCCGAGACTTCGCGGTCCTGCCGGTTTTTCGGGTCCCACTGAAGCGGGATCGAAACATTGACCGACACCATATTCGAGTAGGCCGAACCGCGCTGGCTGAACATCAACTCGACGCTCCAGTCCGCGCGCTGGTTGCTCTGCGCGATATCGGCGTCGGCGCGCGCCAGGGCCTCCTGGCTGACCATGAGCGAGATTTGCGGGTGGTGTTCGAGCTGAGTCTCCACGTTGGCGTCGTCGAGGCGTACCGTCGCCAAGCCGGGCGCGGGGGCGAGCGGCTGGCCCGCTTCGGCGCCGACCCAGCGCGCGAGCCTGGTCTTGGCGGTCGCGACCTGACGATCGGCGTGGCGCAGGCGGTCGTCGAGCTGCGCCACCGCTGAACGGGCGGCAAAGACGTCGGCCTGCGAGCCGCGCCCGCCGCGATAGGCCGCATCGGCCGCCTCGATCTGCAGCGTGGTCTCGGTTCGCTGCGCGTGCAGCAGGTCGCGCATGCGTTCCTGGTAGTGGCGGTCGAGCCACGCCATCGCCGTATCGCGGCGCAGGTTGGCCAGCGCGGCGACACGGTTCGCCTGGGCCGCGTCGGCTTCACGATCGAAGCGCGCCGCGCGCGCCTTGCGCTTGGCGTCGCGCGTGAACTCCTGCATCACGCCGACCGAGCGCATGGTCATGAAGTCGCGTGTCAGGCTGAAGCGGTCGGCACCGTCGATGGGCAGGTTGTTGATGCCGGCCTTCAAGGTGGGATCGGGCAATTGCCCGGCGCCAAGGGCCATCTCGCGCGCGGCGGCGGCGGCCGAATCCTGGGCCGGCAACTGGCGTGACCGCGCTTGCGCCAGGCGCAGCGCTTCATCCAGCGTCAGCGGCGGTTGGGCATGGGCATCCACGCTGACCGCGGCGACGCCCAGGGTCAGCGCGAGTGCGAGTGCGAGTGCGAGTGCCGGCTGCAGGGCCCGACCCGGCGCGCGGCGGCGCAGCGATTGCCACGCGTACGGCGCGTGGCGCAATGAAGCAGCGAACATGCAATCTCCAGACAAAAAACCGGCGGCTTGGTGCCGGGTTCGATCAATCGTTGCGGGCGATGGGCCGCGCATCGAGATGAGCCCGACCGATGCGCCGAGGCGACCCGCGAGGTCGTCAGCGCAGCGTCGTCTGGACGATCAAATGCGGAAGACGCAGTGCAGGATGGTGTGCGGCGGCGAAGCCGCAACGAGTGCGCTCATCGAGCCCGCCGCAGAGCGCGGCGGCAGGGCCGGCCCGGGCAGGGCGGGGGTCACGTAAAGCGCGATCAGCAGCGCCACAGGCACGCTGAGGGTCGACGCTTGATCGCTCTGCTGGCCGTACTGGCAATGCGCGGCACAGAGGGCTCCCGACACCGCGTCCGGGTTGTCCATCACCATGCCGGCGCATCCGGGTGCCACGACGTCGATTGGTGCCGCCGCGGGCGCCGTGGCGGTCTGCGCCGGCTGATCGGCGGCCAGCACGACGGCCGAGGCGCCACCGGTCGGCAGCATCTTGGCGCAGGCGTGGGCGGCCACGGCCAACTGCGCAAAGATCAGCGTGCCGATCATGAAGCGAGCAAACCGGAGCAGCCCGGTACGGGTCATGGTCGAGCGATCGAGCGCGGGTCGGTGCGCAGCGTGCACGCGATCGTGTCGCGCGCCAAAACCGCTGACGGCGGCGTCCAGACCCCGATGCGTCCGGCATCGAAGAAATGAACAAAATCGCTGGTTCCGACGATCATGGTGCAGAGTCTGCTGCTGGCTGGTGCTTGCCAATGCTGGCTGCTGGTTGGCTGGATTCTAGTCGTGCGTGGAGCGCATTGCTTACCGATCGAAGCGCTGAAAACCGCCGACGATGGCTTGCCGGCCTGCAGGCCGGCTGGCGCTGATCCCCCGTCGCGACGGCCATCGGTTGAGCGCTGCGCAAGAAGAAAAAGCGCAACCACCGGCAATCAGCCGCACGGGGCCGTAAAGTCCGTTCGGAACAATCCAGATCCCCCGACCATGGTGACCGATCCAACTTTGACGACGCCGCGATTTGCCCCTGCCTACGAACTGCCGAGCTGGCCGTTCGTGCCGCCGCCGGAGCTGGCGGCGCCCGGTGGCGCGCCGCGGCGGTATCCGGTGGTCATCGTCGGCGGCGGCCTTGCCGGGCTGACCTTGTTATGTGACCTTGCGCAGCGCGGTGTCGCGGCGCTGCTGCTCGACGAAGACAACACGGTGGGGGTCAAAGGTGCGTCGTCGCGTGGCATCTGTTACGCACAAAAAAGCTTGGAGATCTTCGAGCGGCTCGGCATCTACGAGCGCATCCGCGGCAAGGGCGTGACCTGGTCGGTCGGCCACACCCATTCCGGCGACGCGCGGGTCTACTCTTTTGATCTGGCGGTGGACAGCAGTTCGCTGCAACCACCCTTCATCAATATCCAGCAGTTTTACATCGAGTGGTTTTTGGTCGACCGCATCCACGAAATCGGCGGCGTCGACCTGCGATGGAACAACCGTGTGCTGTCCGTCTCGCCGGCTGACGACGGCGTGCGACTCGACGTCGAAACGCCCGCCGGCCGCTACACGCTGGTTGCCGACTGGCTGATCGACGCCAGCGGCGCCAACAGCCCGATCCGCCGCCAGCTCGGCCTGGACGCGCATGCATCGCACAGCGACGACCGCTGGTGCATCACCGACGTGCGCTTCACGAAGACCGCGCCCGGCGAACGCTGGACCTGGATCGACGCACCGTTCAACGCCGGCCGCGCCGTCTGGCAGCACCCGATGGCCGATGGTGTCTGGCGGCTCGACTACCAGATGGCCGCCGATGCCGACCCGCAGGCCGTGAGCCAGCCCGAGGTTGCCGCGGCACGCATCCGCGAGCAGCTAGGCGACGAGGTCGATTTTGAGTTTGTCTGGATCGGCCCGTACCAGTACCGCGACCATCTGCTTGAGAAGTTTCGCCACGGTCGTGTGCTGTTCATCGGCGATGCAGCGCATGTCGTCAGCCCGTTTGGCGCGCGCGGCGGCAATACCGGCATCCAGGATGCCAACAACCTGGGCTGGAAGCTGGCCTGGTTGTTGGGCGGGCAGGCCGATGAATCGTTGATCGACAGCTACCAGACCGAGCGCCATGCAGTGGCATTGGAGAACCTGGTTGTCGCGCGGCGCACGGCGCGCTTCCTGGCGCCGCGGTCGCGGGCCGAGCATTTGATGCGCCGTGCCCTCATCGGCCTGGCGCGCAGCCATGCTTTTGCGCGGCCGCTGGTGAATGCCGGGCGCATGTCGGTGGCCAACGATTTGCCGCCGACGCCGATGTTTCCGCGCGGGCGGCAGTCGGCGCCGAATGTGCGGGTGCGCTGCGGCGATGGCAGCGTGGTGTCGCTGGCGGCTTTGCTCGCGAAGTCGCCGCAGGGCGTCTGGCTGCGTCCCGCCGGTGACGGCAGCGCGGTGATGGCCGTTTGTGCACCGGACGAAACCGGAGCGGCACTTGTCGACCCCGACGGTTACCGTGCGGCTGGCTAACGCGCCAGCGCAGCGGCGATGCGTGGCACGATTTCCGGCCCGCCGTAGATCAGGCCGGTATAGAGCTGCACCAGGTCGGCGCCGGCGCTGATCTTGGCGCGGGCCTCGTCGGGCCCCATCACACCGCCGACGCCGATGATCGGGAACGCCGGCCCAAGGGCCGCACGCAGTTGCCGGATGACCAGGTTGCTGGCTTCGAGCAGCGGCCGGCCGCTCAAGCCGCCGGACTCGTCGGCATGCGGCAGGCCGAGCACCGCGTCGCGTGCAATGGTGGTGTTGGTGGCGATGACACCGTCGATCGCGTGGCGCTGCAGGGTCGCAGCGATCAGATCAACTTGGGGCCCGTCCAGATCGGGCGCGATCTTCAGGAAGATCGGCACGCGCCGGCCGAGGCGTTGCGCCAGCGCGGCGCCGCGCTCGGTCAAGGAGCCGAGCAGCGCATCGAGGGCCGCGTCACTTTGCAAGGCGCGCAGGTTTTTTGTATTCGGGCTCGAGATATTCACCGTCACGTAGTCGGCATGCGGGTAGACCGCTTCGAGGCCGGCCAGGTAGTCGCTGGCCGCGTCGTCGATCGGCGTGCTCGCGTTCTTGCCGATATTCAGGCCGACGATGCCACCCGCGGCGCGAAAGCTGCGCGCGCGCTGCACGTTGCGGACGAAGGCGTCCAGGCCGTCGTTGTTGAAACCGAGCCGGTTGATCAGCGCTTGGGCCACGGGCAGGCGGAACATGCGTGGCTTGGGGTTGCCTGCTTGAGCCTTTGGCGTGACGGTGCCGACTTCGATAAATCCGAAGCCCATCGCGCCGAGGCCGTCGATGCAGCGGCCGTTCTTGTCCAGGCCTGCGGCGAGACCGATGCGATTGGGGAATTTCAGGCCGACGAGTGTCAGCGGATCACTCACGCGGCGCTGCTGCCACAGGCATTGCGCGGGCGTGTTCTGCAGCCGGGCGATCGCGCCGAGGGTCAGGTCGTGCGCGGCCTCGGGGTCGATGCCAAAGAGGAAAGGGCGGGTCAGCGCGTAGGGCACGAGGGACATAATCCTGTAATTGTCTCAAAGCACTTTTTTGTGCCGCCACCGAGCGGCATTCACGATCGAAGCGATGACCGCGACAACAGCGATGACCCAGGATGAACTCAAGGCCGCCGTCGGCCGCGCCGCAGTCGACTACGTGCCGGCCGGCAGCATCGTCGGTGTCGGCACCGGCTCGACGGTGAACTGCTTTATCGATGCGCTGGCGGCGGCGCGGACGGCCGGGCGTTTGACGATCGCCGGCGCGGTGTCGAGCAGCGAGCAGAGCACATTGCGGCTGCGCGCACATGGCATCGAAGTCATCGAGCCGGCAGCGGTGCAGCGCCTGGCGGTCTATGTCGACGGCGCCGACGAGATCGACGGCAGCGGCTGCATGATCAAGGGCGGCGGCGCGGCGCTGACGCGCGAGAAGATCGTCGCCGACCTGGCCGAACAATTTATCTGCATCGCCGATGCTTCGAAGCGTGTCGACACGCTCGGCCGTTTCCCGCTGCCGGTGGAGGTGATTTCGATGGCCGTGGCGCAGGTCGCGCGACGCTTTGCCGCGATCGGCGGTGTCGCCACGCTGCGCGCCGGTGTGCTCACCGACAACGGCCATCCGTTGCTCGATGTGGGTGGCTTGCAGATCACCGACCCGTTGGCGATGGAGACCGAGATCAACCAGTGGCCGGGTGTCGTCACGGTGGGCATCTTTGCGCGCCACCGCGCCAGCTTGTGCCTGCTCGGCACCGCGCGGGGTGTGCAGAAGGTTGTGTTCTGATACGCCCTCAGATCAATCCCGACGAGGACCGCCGTGGCGAAACCCAACTATTCGTTTGAGAAGCGCCAGCGCGAGATGGCCAAGAAAAAGAAGAAGGCCGAGAAGGAGCAGGAAAAAGCCGCGCGCAAGAGTGCACCGTCGCATGAGGGTGGCAGCCCGCCGGATGACGGCGCTGCGCCAGCCACGGACACCGCCGCGCCGCAGCCCTGAGCCTCTAACGCGTCATCAGATCGGCATCGGCGGCGTCGGCGGCATCGGCTGCTTCGGCCTTCGTGGCGGCCGACCCCCGGCGCACCGCTCGCACTTGCCAGCGGGCCGGATCGATCGCATCCAGCAAGTCGGCTTCCAAAGGCAACGGCGCGCCGTCGATCCAGGCCGCCAGAACATTGCCCGCCAGTGGCGCCCAGGTCAGGCCGCGGGAGGCCAGTCCTTCAAGCAGGTACAGGCCATCCCGCCGCGGTATGAAGCGGCAATGGTCGAGTCGTTGGTGGCGGCTGACCGCAGGCGGTTTCATCGCGGGCCCAAGCGGCACGGCGCCGACGATCGGCAACCGGTCGTCGGTGGTGTGGCGCCAGCCGACACGCCCGCCCAGCGTGGCGCCCGGGTCGGGAGTGATGCCGGTCAGCCGTTGCAGTCGATGAAGGTTGTGCGCGTGGTCGGCTTCGCGCAAGCCGGGTTCGCAGTCATTGGCGTGCGCGCTGGCACCAAACATCAGGCGGCCGTCGGACAGCGACAGCGCGTAGCCGTGGCCGGTGACCGGCTGGGCCAGGCGCGACGCGCAGTTGTCCAGCCAGGAGAGCTGGCCGCGTGACTGGAAGGCTGGCATGGGCGCGATGCCGAGATCACCGAGCAAGGCCGCGTTCGCGCCTGCCGTGGCCAGCACCAGCACCGGCGCCTGGGCGAGCAGGCGGCCGACGCCGTCGAAAACGAGCCACTCGTTGCCCTCGTGGCGCAGGCGCTGGGCGGCGGCGTTGCAGCGCAGCTCGATGCGATCGTCAGCCAGCAGGGCCTGCACCAAGGCCACCGGGTCGATCCAGCCGGCGTGGTGGTGCTGCCAGGTCGAGCCGGCAAATGACGCGCTGGAGGCCCCGCCGCGACCGCCGAGGTCGGCGCCTGGGTCGCGCAGCGGCGACGCGTAGTCGGCAGCGATGGGGTCGGCCTGGACCTTGATGCCCACCTGCAGCAGGCCGGCTGCGCTGCCAGCCACCCGGCCGCTGTCGATCAGCGCCCCATAGCGCCGCTGGGCAAACAGCGCAGCGGCGCGGTTGAAGCGTACGTGTGGCGCCTCGGCGCCTTGCACACCCCCATGAAACAAACCGGCTGGGTTGCCAGAAGCGCCAGAGGCGGGCGCGCCCTGCGCTTCGAGCACCGTGATCTGCCAGCCCAGGTGCGCCAGCGACGACGCAGCGCAGGCGCCGGCGATGCCAGCGCCGATGACCAATGCGCGGCGCGCGGTGCCCGCGCCGATACCGCTGCGCGCGTGACTGCGGGGCGGCACAAACGCGGGTGCGTAGTTTGCCAGCGTGATCTCGCGCTTGCCGTCGGCACCGGGTGCGAGTTGCGCCGCGAAGCCGGATGCAGCGAGTGATTCACGCAATGCGTGCGCCGCGCTCCAGGTGGCCAACGTCGCGTCGGGTGCAGCCAGGCGCGCCAGGCCCTTGATGACACGCGGCTCCCACATCGCCGGGTTTCGCGCCGGCAAAAAGCCGTCGAGGTAAAAGGCGTTCACGCGCGCGATGAATTGCGGCAGCAGCTTGCGCACATCGCCAAGGCCGAGCACCAGCCGGACGGTGCCGCCGTCGAAATCGATGGCGTGCAGGCCGGCAGTGGCCGGCGGCCAGGCTGCCGCCAACTGCCCCGCAAGTGGGCGCAGCGCAGGGTCGCGAAATACGCGCCGCAGGTCGTCCAAGCGGGGCGGATGCAGTTCCACCGAGATGAAGACCAGTTGTTCACAACGCTCGGCGTCGTCACGCCAGGCGGCCCAGGTGGCGAGGAAATTGTTGCCCAGACCGAAGCCGGTTTCCAGAACCACAAACCGGCGCTGGCCGCGCCAGCGTTGCGGCAGGCCGTTGCCGCGTAAAAAGACATGCGTTGCCTGCGCCAGCGCACCGGCGGCGGGGTGATAGATGTCGTCATATCGCACCGAGCGCGGCGGCGTCGCGCCATCGTCATCGCCAGCGCCAGCGCCAGCGCCAGCGCCGAAGTCAATCTCGGCGTGGCGGACCAGCGCACGCGCCGGGTTGTTTTTGTCGGCCTGGTTCACCGCAAGATGATGCCGCCAAAAACACCATGGGCGCCGTCAAGGCGCCCGCGGTGGCCAAGGTGCAGGCCGTTAGACGCGCTTGCGGTATTCGTGGGTGCGGGTGTCGATCTCGACCTTGTCGCCGTTTTCGACAAACATCGGCACCGTGATCTCGAACCCGGTGCCGACGAGTTTGGCCGGTTTCATGACCTTGCCCGAGGTGTCGCCCTTGACGGCGGGCTCGGTGACGATCTCGCGCACGACACTGGTCGGCAGCTCGACCGAAATCGCCTTGCCGTCGTAGAAAACGACTTCGACCGGCATGTTGTCGGCGAGGTAAGAAAGCGCGTCGCCCATATTCTCGGCCTCGACCTCAAACTGGTTGTACTCGGCGTCCATGAAGGCGTACATCGGGTCGGCGAAATAGGAGTAGGTGCACTCCTTCTTGTCGAGCACGATCTGATCCATCTTGTCGTCGGCCTTGAAGACGACTTCGGCGCCAAAGCCGCTGAGCAGACTTTTCATCTTCATGCGGACCGTGGCCGCGCCACGGCCGCCGCGGCTGTATTCGGTCTTCAATACGACCATCGGGTCCTTGCCCTGCATGATGACGTTGCCGGCACGGATTTCTTGAGCGAGTTTCATGGCGAGACGCCCGCGGGCGATTGAATGGAGGCGATCGGCGTCCGACCGGGGTTGCGCGCGCTGCGCAAAGCCCGCGATTCTATCGTTTCGCTGCGGCGAAGGCCAAAAGCTGGGTCACCAGGTCGGGCTGGCGCAGCAGCGACTCGCGCCAGCACCGGTTGGCGGCCTGCCATTCGGCAGCGGGCGGCAACACGATCGGGTTGTTGGCGTCGCTGGCGTCGTTGGTGTTGTTGGTGTTGTCGGTGTCGACGCGGCCGCTGCCGGCCAGACCGTTCCAGCGCCGCGCCGCGGTGCGCAATGCCGTTGCAAATTCCGGCGTGCCGCTGGTTGCTGAAGCAGCGATGAAGGTGTCGATGAAAGCTGAGAGCTTCGGGCCGTGGGCGCCATCCGCTTGCGGGTAGATCTGCCACAGGAACGGCGCGCCGGCCCAGATCGCGCGCACCAGCGAGTCTTCTCCGCGCACGAGGTTGAGGTCGGCGCTCCACAGCATCGCGTCGAAGTCGGTCTGGCTCAGCCAGGGCAGATCGGCGACGCGGATGTTCGCCGGCAGCGCCGCCGCGGCGGCCAGCGCGTGCACCTGTCGCTGCGCCGGGCCGGGGGTCAGCAGCAGCAGGGTCGGCGTGGGTGCGGACGCAGGTGCGGACGTAAGTGCGGACTCGGTTGCGGATGAAAGTACGGATGAAAGTGCGGCTGTCTGCGCCAGGCCGGCGATCAACGCCGGCAGTGCCGGGTTGTCGTAGCAGAACAGCGTGACGACGCGCTCGCCCGGCCGCCGCTGCAAACCGCGGGCGGCCAGCCAGGGATCGCGCTCAAAGGCCTTTCGGCGCAGCATCAGGCCGGGTTCGCGCAGCAGGCCACCGGTGCGCGGGTTGAAGCCGGGGTACCAGAAGGTCTTGTGCAACCCGTTGGGCTGCGGCGAAGGCAGCCGGTGGCTGCGCTCGACATAGGGCTCGGCGCTCAGGTATTCGAGGTTGATCCAGCGCGGCGCCTGCGCGCGGTGCGCCGCGGCGGCCACGATGCGATCGACAAAGCGCGGCGGTGGGTCGCAGCCAAAGGCTTCGATGACGACCCTGCCAGGCTCGAGATCGGGCCCGTCGCCCTGCCAGTCAATGACCTCGACGCGATCGGCGCCACCGGGCGCCATCCAGGCCAGGCTGGACACATCGTCGGCCCACAGGCGCACGCGCTGCCCGCGCGCAGCGAGGTCGGCGCACAGGCGCCAACACACGCCGATATCGCCGAAGTTGTCGACGACGCGGCAGAAGACGTCCCAGTGCGCCGGTGCCGACAGGCGCGAGCGCGCGGGCGCGGGCCTGGACGTGTTGATGGGGGTGCTGCTGGGCGTGCTGATCGATGCGCTGATCGATGTGCTGATGGATGTGCTGGTGGATGTGCCGATGGGCGTATCGATCGGCGGGTTGGTTGAGGTGTTGGCGGGCATGCCGCCGATTATCCGGAGCGCCGACAATCCAGCCCGATGAGTGACCCGCCTGACCCCCCCTTGCAGCCTGCCACGACACTCGCGGCCGAGACGCTTGCGCCCACCGCCGCGGTGCCGGACCAGCGCGAGCGCCTGCTCGCCGAGGTCGCCGCTTTGCCCGGCCTGCCGGGGGTCTACCGCTACTTCGACACGCAGGGCCAGTTGTTGTACGTCGGCAAGGCGCTGCATCTGAAAAAACGCGTCTCGAGTTATTTCCAGAAAGACCATGGCGGCACGCACATTGGCACGCGCACCGGCGCGATGGTCGCGCGCATCGTGCGGCTCGAAACGACGGTGGTGCGCACCGAGGCCGAAGCGCTGCTGCTGGAGAACAACCTGATCAAGACGTTGAACCCGAAGTTCAACATCCTGTTCCGCGATGACAAGAGTTATCCGTACCTGAAGATCGTCAGCCATGCGTTCCCCAGGGTCGCGTACTACCGCGGTGCGGTGGACCGCAAACACCGCTATTTCGGGCCCTATCCGGGAGCCTGGGCGGTGAAAGAAACGATCCTGCTGATCCAGAAGGTCTTTCGCCTGCGCACCTGCGAAGACTCGGTCTACGCCAACCGCTCGCGGCCCTGCTTGCTGTACCAGATCCAGCGCTGCTCGGGGCCCTGCGTCGGCCTCGTCTCGGCGCCGGACTACGCCCGCGATGTGCAGGACGCCGAGCGCTTTTTGCTCGGCGATACCGACAGCGTGCTCGAAGGTTTGCAGCAGCGCATGCTGGCCCACGCCGAGGTGCTGGCTTTCGAGCAGGCCGCGGCGGCGCGCAACCAGATCAGCGCGTTGTCGCGGGTGCTGCACCAGCAATCGATGGAGATGAGCAGCCTGTCGGCAATGGACCGCGATGTCGACATCCTCGCGGTGCAGGTGCTCGGCGGCCGCGCCTGCGTCAACCTGGCGATGGTGCGTGGCAGCCGGCATCTGGGGGACCGGGCCTACTTTCCGGCGCATGTCGAAGAGGCCGCGGCGATGATTGCCGAAGATGACACCGACCTCGACACGCGCCGTGCGCCCGAGGTGGTCGTGCTCGAAGCCTTCATCGCGCAGCACTACCTGGGCCAGCCGGTGCCGCCGTCGCTGGTCTTGAGCCACGCCGTGGCACGCTCGCTGGTCGACGCGATTGGCGAAGCCGCCGGGGTCAAGGTGCGTGCGCAGCACCAGCCGCGTGAGCAGCGCCGGATCTGGCTGGAGATGGCGACCAAGGGCGCGCAGATCGCGCTGGCCCGGCTGCTCAGCGAAGAAGGCTCGCAACGCGAACGCACCCGCGCGCTGGCGCAGGCGCTCGATCTCGAGGTCGCCGAGCTGGATACCTTCCGTATCGAGTGTTTCGATGTCAGCCACACCGCTGGTGAAGCGACGCAGGCATCGTGCGTGGTCTATGAAAACCACGCCATGCGCAGCGACCAGTACCGGCGCTTCAATATTGAAGGTGTCACCGGTGGTGACGACTACGCGGCGATGCGCCAGGTGTTGATGCGCCGCTACGCCAAGCTGGCCGAGGTCATCGCCAAAGTGGTCACCGACCGGCAAGGCAGCGCCACCGGCGGGCGCACCCGGTTGCCCGACCTGGTGCTCATCGACGGCGGACGTGGCCAGGTCAGCGTGGCCCGCGAGGTGTTCGACGAACTCGGCCTGGACGTCACGCGCATCGTCGGTGTCGAAAAAGGCGAAGGCCGCAAGGTCGGCCTTGAAGAGCTGGTCTTTGCCGATGGCCGCGCCAAGGTGCAGCTCGCCGCCGACTCGGCAGCGTTGATGCTGGTGGCGCAGATCCGCGACGAAGCGCATCGCTTTGCGATCACCGGCATGCGCGCCAGGCGAGCCTCGGTGCGCACTGGCGGCAGTCGGCTCGAAGAGATCGCCGGCATCGGGCCCAAAAAACGCGCCCGACTGTTGCAGCGATTCGGCGGCGTGCGCGGCGTTGCTGCAGCGAGTGTCGACGAGCTCACCGGCGTCGAAGGTATTTCGCGAGAACTTGCCCGGGAGATCTACCGTGTCCTGCATTGACCGCGCTGACCCCCGCATTGACCACCAAGTTGACGACATTCGCGCGCAGCGGCGCATCGATCTGCTCTGCTGCCTGTGTCTGCTCTTCGGCCTGGCCGCGTGTTCGTCGCGCGGCACGGCGCCGGCGGCGCCCCGGGCGGCCGCGCCATCGACCGCGCCGACCACCATCCCGGCGACGCCAGCCGCCGCGCCAGCAGCGCCTGCCGCGACGAGCAATGCCGCCGCCCAGCGCGCACCGAGCAACTGGGACGAGTACCGCGAACAGGCGGCGCGGCGCATCGTCGCGGCCAACGCCGAGCGCAGCTACATGGGCGTGCCGCCAGAGCCGCTGCTGGCGATCCCGGTCATCGAAATCGAACTCGGGGCCGACGGCAGCGTGCGCAACATCAAGGTGCTGCGGCCGCCGCGGCAGGCCCTGGACACCGTGCAGCTGGCGATCGATGCGGTGCGCCGCGCCGGCCCGCTGGGGCCGGTGGCGCATCTGCCGCAGCCCTGGCGCTTCACCGAAGTCTTTTTGTTCAACGACGAGCGCCAATTCAAACCGCGCAGCCTGGACCGCTGAACAGGGCACGGACGCGGCACAATCGCTGCATGTTCTTCACGCTGCCGACCCTGCTGACCTGGGCGCGGATCATCTCGATCCCGCTCATCGTGGGGATCTTCTATCTCAAGTACGACCGCGGGCTGATCAACCTCGTCGCCACGGTGCTCTTCGTGGTCATCGCGCTGACCGACTGGCTCGACGGCTGGCTGGCGCGCAAACTGAACCAGACTTCGGCCTTTGGTGCCTTTCTCGACCCGGTGGCCGACAAGCTGCTTGTCTGCGCGACGCTGCTGGTCCTGC
>JAYUSP010000211.1:0-6024 GCA_043755615.1 Betaproteobacteria bacterium | reverse complement strand
GCTGCCAGCGCCGGGTGCCGCTGATCTTCTTGCAGAACATCACCGGCTTCATGGTCGGGCGCAAATACGAAGCCGAAGGCATCGCCAAACATGGCGCCAAGATGGTCACCGCGGTGGCTACCGCGACGGTGCCCAAGTTCACTTTGATCATCGGCGGCAGTTTTGGCGCCGGCAACTACGGCATGTGCGGCCGCGCCTATTCGCCGCGCTTCTTGTGGATGTGGCCCAACGCGCGCATCTCCGTGATGGGCGGCGAGCAGGCCGCTGCGGTGCTGGCCACCGTGCGCCGGGACGGCATCGAGGCCAAGGGCGGCGCCTGGTCGGCCGAACAGGAGGCGGCCTTCAAGCAGCCGATCCTGGACCAGTTTGCGCACCAGGCGCATCCTTACTACGCCAGCGCGCGGCTGTGGGACGACGGTGTGATTGACCCGGCGGATACGCGCCGAGTGCTCGCGCTGGCGATCAGCGCGAGCCTGAATGCACCGATCCCGCAGAGCCCGAAGTTTGGAATTTTCCGGATGTGATGTAGAATGTGCGTGAGGTTGCAACCACGTACACATCATGCGCACCAACATCGATATCGACGACGAGCTCATGCTCAACGCCATGAAGGCCGGCCCGTACAAAACCAAGAAAGATGCCGTCGAGGCGGGCTTGAAGCTTCTTGCGCGGCAGGCCGCCTACCGCGAGATCGTCAAGTGGCGTGGCAAGTTGAAGTGGGAGGGCGACGAGTCCATCGACTGGACGGCGACGCCCGCAGAAACATCGATAAGTGCATCCACAAGTGCATCGACAAGTGCAGCGGCGCTTGCATCGACAAGTGCAGCGGCGCTTGCCGTCGCTGAACCCCGCCCGCGCTACCGCGGCGCAGCCGCTGCGCCCGCCGCACCCGTTGCCAGGAAGCGCCGTGCTGGTCGTTGACAGCAGTGTCTGGATCGACTTCTTCAATGCCGCCGACGAGCCTGCGGCCGAACTGCTTGAGCAACTGCTCGACCGCGGCGACGTGCGCATCGTGGTGCCCGACCTCGTGCTCTTCGAGGTGCTGCGCGGCTTTCGCCACGAGGCCGATCATCGCCAGGCGCGCCAGCTGATGGAGGCCTTGAGCATCGAAGACACCGCCAGCCACGAATTGGCGGTGATCGCTGCCGGCCACTACCGCAGCCTGCGTGCACAAGGCATCACGGTGCGCAGCGCGGTCGATGTGCTGATCGCCAGCTTCTGCATCGAAAACGACTACGCGCTCTTGCATCGTGACCGCGACTATGCGCACTTCGAAGCGCGGCGCGGCTTGCGCACCTGGCGACAATGAGCCTCGACAGCATCTACACGACGCCCGACCTCGAACTGCTGCGCGACCAGGTGCAGCGCTTCGTCGCCCGCGAGGTCGAGCCCCATGCGCTGGCCTGGGAGGCCGCTGGCTGCGTGCCGCGCGACGTGCTGCGCAAAATGGGCGCGGCCGGCATGCTGGGCCTGGTCTACGCACCCGAGTACGGTGGCGCTGGTGCCGATGCGCTGACCAATCTGGTCTTCGCCGAGGCCTTGAGCCAAAGCACATTTGGCGGTTTCATCGTCACCGTGCTCGTCCACACCGACATGGCCAGCCCGCATCTGCACCATGCTGGTACCGCGGCGCAGCTAACGCGCTGGATGCCCGGCATCACCAGCGGTCAGACCATCACCGCGGTCGGCATCACCGAGCCCGGCGCGGGGTCGGACGTTGCCGGGCTGCGCACCACGGCACGACGTGTTCACGACGACCGGGGTGGCGGTGCGGATGCAGGTTCAGGTGCGGGCTGGGTGCTCAACGGAGCCAAGCTATTCATCACCAACGGCGTGCACGCCGACCTGTATTTCATCGCTGCACGAACCGGCAGCGGCCGCCATGCGATATCGATGTTTGCGGTCGAAAAGGGCACACCCGGCTTCAGCGTCGGTCGCCAGCTCGACAAGACCGGCTGGCGCTGCTCGGACACCGCCGAGCTGCATTTCGACAACTGCCGCATCCCGGCCGATCACCTGCTTGGCGAAGAAGACCGCGGCTTCCAGGCGGTGATGAAAAATTTCCAGACCGAACGCATCGCCCTTGGCGCGATGGCGGTTGGCCATTGCACGCAGGCACTGCGCCTGGCGCTCGAGCATGTGCGCAGCCGCGAGGCTTTTGGGGCTAAGTTGTGGGACAAACAGGCGGTGCGCCAGCGCATCGCGATGCTCGACGCCAAGACCCGCGCCGCGCGGCAATATCTTTATCACTGCGCCTGGCGCGTGACCCAGGGCCACGATGTCGTGCAGGACGTGTCGCTGCTCAAGGCCCTCACCGGCGAGCTGGTCAATGAAGTCACGCAGGGCTGCCAACAGTTGCACGGCGGCATGGGCTACATGCTCGGCACCCCGATCGAACGCCTCTGGCGCGACGCCCGCGTGCTGGCCATCGGCGGCGGCGCGACCGAGGTCATGCTCGACGAAGCGGCAAAACGGTATTGAGGTCCACTGCCATGCATTCATCCCTGCACGACCATCTGGCCACGCTCGCCCGCTACAACCATTGGGCGACGAAAGCGCTCCTTGTGCATGTGGATGCCTTGCCGGAAACCGACTACCGGCGCGACGCCGGCCTGTTCTTCAAGACGGTGCACGGCACGCTGAACCATTTGCTCGTGACCGAACACCTGCTCTGGTTCCGCCGCTTCGCGTTTGCCGAGTCTCCGGCCGTCAAGCTCGACGCCGAAGCCGAGCCCGACCGGGTGCGGCTGCGCGAACGGTTGATCGAAGGCGCGCAAGCCTGGCTGCCCTGGATCGACGGTCTCGACGGTCGGCGCCTCGAAACCGCGCTCAACTATCGACGCACGACCGGTGAGGCCATGACGCTGCCGTTTGCCGCGACGCTTGGCCATGTCTTCAACCATGGCACCCACCATCGGGGCCAGATCACCGCGACGATCACCGCGATGGGCCACCCCTGCCCGCAGCTCGACCTGGTCTGGATGCTGCAGGCCGAAGGCCGCAAGTCATGAGCCTGCCCGGCCGCCCGAAAGGCGAATACCGGCGTGCGCAGCACGAAGGTTGACTGATGACGATTGAGATCCATCGCCGCTCGCCGCATGTCGCCGAGGTCTGGCTGAACCGCCCGGAGGTGCGTAACGCCTTCAACGAGTCGGTGATCAGCGAACTGATGGCTGCCTTCACAGCGCTGGCTGCCGACCCCGACCTGCGCGTGATCGTGCTCGGCGGCCGCGGCAAGGCCTTCTGCGCCGGTGCCGACCTGTCGTGGATGCGCGCGATGGCCGACTACTCCTGGGCGCAGAACCGCGCTGACGCCGAACAACTCGCAGCGATGCTGTGGGCGGTCTACGACTGCCCGCTGCCGGTGGTCGGCCGGATTCATGGCGACTGTTATGCCGGCGGCGTCGGCCTGGCCGCGGTCTGCGATGTACTCGTTGCCGCCGAGGGCATGCACTTCTGCCTCAGCGAAGCCAGGCTCGGCCTGCTGCCGGCGACGATCGGGCCGTACGTCGTCAAGGCGCTCGGCGAGCAGGCGTCGCGGCGCTACTTCATCACCGCAGAGCGCTTCAGCGCGGCGCAGGCGCAGCAGTTCGGGTTTGTTCACGAGCTTGTCAGCGCCGATATGCTGGATGCCAAGGTCGACGAGATCGTCGCCACGCTGGTGGCCAACGGCCCGGCAGCGGTGAAGGCCTGCAAACGCCTGGTGCAGGATGTCGCCGGGCGTGTGATCGATGCCGACCTGCGTGCCGAGACGGCGCGCCGAATCGCCGATATCCGCGCCAGCAGCGAAGGCCGCGACGGGGTGCAGGCGTTCCTGAACAAACGCGACCCGGCCTGGCGCGTGTAGAGACTCAAGTGCGTCGCGAAGGCAACGATGAACCAGCTCGACACGACCCATCTGATTGCGCTGGCCGCAGCCCTGGGCTGGGCCAGTGGCATCCGCCTCTACGCGGTGGTTTTCATCACCGGGATGGCTGGGTATCTCGGCTGGGTGCCACTTCCGTCGGGCCTGGCGCTGTTGCAGCAGCCGATCGTCTTGATCGCCAGCGGCGCAATGCTCATCGTCGAGTTTCTTGCCGACAAGGTGCCGCTGGTCGACTCGATCTGGGATGCGGTGCACACCGTGATCCGCATCCCTGCCGGCGCCGCGCTGGCAGCCGGCGTCGTGGGTGGGATCGGCGGGATCGGCGGTGCCGGCGACGCCGCGGCCTGGTCGCTCGTTGCAGCCCTGGCGGGTGGCACGCTGGCGGCCACGGCACATGCCACCAAGGCGACGGCGCGCGCAGCAGTGAATACTTCGCCCGAGCCATTCTCGAACATCGCCGTCTCGCTGCTCGAAGACGGGCTTGTCGTCGCCGCGCTCTGGCTGGCCTACGAATACCCGGTGCTGTTTTTCATCGCGCTGGCGATCGTGCTCGTGCTCAGCGTCTGGCTCATCTTCACGCTCGCGCGGTTCCTGCGCCTGCTGTTGAATCGGCTGCGCGGGCGCGGCGCCAATGCCGCGAAGTCGCCGTCGCCAGCGCCATCCTGAACCGACCCGGCAGCCAACTCGGAAGCTCCCATGTTCAAGAAAATTCTGATCGCCAACCGCGGCGAGATCGCCTGCCGCGTCGCCACCACCGCGCGCCGGCTAGGGGTGCAGACCGTTGCGGTGTATTCCGACGCCGATGCCAACGCGCGCCATGTGCAGTGCTGCGACGAAGCCGTGCACATCGGCGGCAACGCGCCACGCGAAAGCTATCTGCGCTGGCAGCGCATCATCGAAGCGGCGCAGGCCACGGGCGCGCAGGCAGTGCACCCGGGTTACGGCTTCCTGTCTGAAAACGAAGCCTTTGCAACCGCCTGCGCCAGCGCCGGCATCGTCTTCATCGGCCCGCCGGCGGCGGCGATCCGCGACATGGGCAGCAAGTCTGCGGCCAAGACATTGATGGAAAAAGCCGGCGTGCCGCTGGTGCCGGGTTACCACGGTCCGGACAACGACGCCACGATGCTCGCGCGTGAAGCCGGCCGCATTGGCTATCCGGTCTTGATCAAGGCCAGCGCAGGCGGCGGCGGCAAGGGCATGCGCCGCGTTGATCGGGCGGATGACTTTGCGGCTGCGCTCTTGAGCTGCCAACGCGAAGCCAAGGCCAGTTTTGGCGACGACCATGTGCTCGTCGAGCGCTACGTCACGCGGCCGCGGCATATCGAGATCCAGGTTTTTGCCGACAGCCATGGCAACGCGGTTTATCTCTTCGAGCGCGACTGCTCGGTGCAGCGCCGGCATCAGAAGGTGCTCGAAGAAGCGCCCGCGCCGGGCATGACGGCGGAACGCCGCGCGCAGATGGGCGCGGCAGCGGTCGCTGCGGCGCAGGCGGTGGGCTACGTCGGCGCCGGCACGGTCGAGTTCATCACCGAGCAGGACGGGCGCTTTTATTTCATGGAGATGAATACGCGGCTGCAGGTTGAACATCCAGTCACCGAAGCGATCACCGGGCACGACCTCGTCGAATGGCAGTTGCGGGTGGCCAGCGGCGAGCCGCTGCCGGCGACGCAGGCGCAGTTGGCGATCCGCGGCCACGCGATCGAAGCGCGCATCTGCGCCGAAAACCCCGACGCGAACTTCATGCCCGCCACCGGCACGCTGCATGTCGCGCGCTGGCCGGCGCATGTGGCTTTCGAGCGCAGCGACAGCCTGCCGCGTGTTGATACCGGCTTTGTCCAGGGCGACGCGATCAGCCCGCACTACGACTCGATGATCGCCAAGCTCATCGTCTGGGGCGAAGACCGCGCACAGGCGCTGGCGCGGCTTGACGCGGCGCTGCGCGGCACCTTCATCGTCGGCTTGCAGACCAACGTCGCTTTCCTGCGCCGCGTCGTCAACACCACCGCCTTCAGCAGCGCCGACCTGGACACCGCGCTCATCGAACGCGAGCACGCGGCGCTGTTCGAAGCGCCGGGTTTGCCGCTGCCGCTGGTCGCTGCCGGGGTCGTCGCGCATGCGCTGGCCGCCGAAGCAAAACTGCAAGACGCTGACCGGCGTGA
>JAYUSP010000210.1:0-6031 GCA_043755615.1 Betaproteobacteria bacterium | reverse complement strand
CAGCGTCGCCGGCCCGAGGTCGACGACATTGGTCCAGGTCGTGCCGTTCAGCGAAGACTGCCAACGCCAGCTCACGGGCCCCAGGCCATCGGCGTCGGCCAAGGTGTTCGAGGCGGTCAGGGTCGAGCCGATGGTGGCGCTGCCGCTGACGGTGACGCTGCCGGTGGGCAGGTCGTTGACGTTGGCAACGACGGCGGTCTGAGCGCTGGTCAGCGACTCTGCCGAACCGCGAGCGTCAATGAAGCTCACGCGCACCGCGACCGCTTCGCCGACGTCGGCATCGGCCAGCAGGTAGGTCGACGCCGTTGCGCCAACAATCGGTGCGCCCCCGCGCAGCCACTGGTAGCCCAAGGCTCCCAGGCCATCGAGATCGGCAATGCCGGCGGTGTTGGCCGACAGCGTCTGGTCTTCGGTTGCGCTGCCGCTGACCGTGACCACTCCGGTGGCGGGGTCGTTGACATTGGCCACCGCGGCAGTGGCCGCACTGGTCAGCGATTCGGCAAAGCCCGCCAGGTCGGTGTAGCTCACGCGAACCGAGACCGGTTGGCCGACATCGGCATCACCCAGCGTGTAGCTTGTCGCAGTCGCGCCTGCAATGGGCGAGCCCGCACGCAGCCACTGAAAGCTGAAGGCGCCCAGGCCGTCGGCATCGGTGATGGTGCTGGTGTTGGCGCTGAGCGTCTGGTCCTCAGTCGCGCTGCCGTTGATGACCACGGCACCGCCGGGGCTGTTGTTGGAGCTGCCAACCGGCGCCGAAGGATCGCTGGTGATGGACTCCGGCGTGCCGTGGCCGTCGGTGTAGCTCACCACCACCCGGATCGCGGCATTGACGTCGGCGATGGCGAGCGTGTAGGTCGACGCCGCCGCACCTGCGATAGGGTTGCCGTTGCGGGTCCACTGGTACCCGAGCAGCCCCAGGCCGTCGGCATCCGTCAGCGTGCCGGTCTCGGCGCTCAGCGTGTTGCCGACCGCGGCGTTACCACTCAGCGTGACGGCGCCAGCGGGCGCGTCGTTGACGTTGGCCACGACAGCGGTGGCGGCACTGGTCAGCGATTCGCCGGTGCCCAGCCCATCCGTAAAACTCACCCGCACAGAGATGACCTGCCCGACATCGGCGTCCCCGAGCGTGTAGCTCGATGCGGTGGCCGCTGCGATGGGCGAGCCTGCGCGTTGCCACTCGTAGCTGAAGGCGCCCAGGCCGTCGGCGTCGGTGATGGTTGTGGTGTTGGCGCTGAGTGTCTGGTCTTCGGTGGGCGTGCCGCTGATCGTGGGGATGCCGCTGGCCGGGGTGTTGGCGCCGTTCGCACTCACCGGCGCGGTGGCCGCTGACAGCGCGACCTGCCCGCCGCCCAGCGGGTCGGTATAGGTCAGGCTCACGCGCAGCGCCTTGCCCGTCTGCGCCGCCCCGGCGCTCAAACTGAAATTCGTCGCCCCGGCGATCGCCACCCAGGCGCCGGCACCGGCAGCCGCAGCCGCATCGAACATCTGCCACTGCACGGCCGTGATGCTCAAGGCCTGGCTGTTGGCCAGCGTGCTGAGCACATTGAGCGTCTGGCCGGCTTGGGGTGTGCTGTCGTCGATGGCCAGGATGCCGGTGGTCAGCGCCAGCGTCGCGTTGCTGAACTGCACAAACTCCATGTCCTGCAGGGTGTCGACCTCCGCACCGGTGCTTACGGTGTACGTGTTGTCACCCGTGCGCACGAGCACCGAGCCGGTGCTGGCGGTGGTGTACAGGGCCGTATCCACCCCCGTGCCGCCGAGCATCAAGTCGTTGCCGGCCAGGCCCGACAGGGTGTCGTTGCCCCCCAGCCCGGCCAGCGTATTGATGCCGGTGCTGCCGGTGATCAGGTTGGCCAGCTCGTTGCCCGTGGCGTCGCCCGCCACGCTGTTGAGCAGCGTCAGGTTCTCCAGGTTCGCGCCCAGCGTCCAGGTGATAAAACTGCTGACCTTGTCGATGCCCTCGCCGGCGAGCTCGATGACGTTGTCCAGCAGCGTGTCGGTGACGTAGTGGTCGGCCCCGATGCCACCGATCAAGGTATCCGCGCCGGTGTTGCCGTTCAGAAAATCGATGCCCGGGCCGCCGATGATCAGGTTGTTGCCCGCGTTGCCCAGGAAGTTGTTGTTCGAGTCGTTGCCGGTGGCGTTGATATTCGCCGTGCCTTCGAGCCAGAGCTCTTCCAGGTTCGCCCCGAGCGTGTAGTCCACGCTGGAGCGCACGACGTCGTAGCCGCCGGTGCTCAGCTCGATGATGCCGTCGGCGGCGTTGTCGACAAAATAGAAGTCCAGTCCGCCCGCGCCACCGACGAGCAAGTCCGCACCGGCCCCGCCGGTGAGGGTGTCGTTGCCCCCGAAGCCGTTGATCTGGTCGGCCGCAGCCGTGCCGACGAGGTTGTTGGCGGCCTCGTCGCCGTTGATGATGTTGAAGCTGCCCGTGGGCACGACGGCGGTGGCGGCACTGGCGACGGTCTCCGGCGTGCCCATGCTGTCGGTATAAAAAGCCTGCGCGCGCAGCAGCAGGCCGCTTAAGGAGGCGTTGACCACGAAGCTGGCGCTGCCCAGGTCGACGACGTTGCTCCAGAGGCTGCCGCTGGGCGAAGACTGCCAGCGCCAGTTGACCGGCCCCAAGCCGTCGGGGTCGCTCAGGGTGTGCGCGGCGCTAAGCGTGCTGCCGATGGTGGCCGAGCCACTGACGGTGACGCTGCCTGCGGGCGGGTCGTTGCCGTCGTTGATCGGCGCCGATGGCGCACTGGTCACGCTCTCTGGGGTGCCAAAAGCGTCGGTGTAGCTCACCCGCACGCTCATGGCTGCGCCCAGGTCGGCGGTGCTGAGGGCGTAGCTGGCGGCGGTCTGCCCGGCCACCGGGCTGGCGTTGCGCAGCCACTGGTAGCTCAAAAGTCCCAGGCCGTCGATATCGACGAGTGCCGAGGTAATCGCGCTCAAGCTCAAACCCACGTTGGCCGAGCCGGCGATGCTCACACCGCCAGTGGGGGCGTTGTTGACGTTGAGCACTTCGGCGCTCGGCCAGGCCAGCAGCTGCCCACCCGCACCCACGGCGTCGGTGAAGCTGACGAGCACCCGCACATGGTGCCCGACCTGGGCTTGCGCCAGCGTCATCGCGACACCGGTGGCCCCGGCGATGGTGCTCCAGGCGCCGGCGCTGGTGGACTGCTGCCAGGCCAGGCCGGTGATCGTCAGCCCGGACAGGTTGGCAAGAGTGTTGTTGATGCCGATGGTCTGGCCTTCGACGACGCTCAGGTCGTTGATGGCCACCGTGCCGCTGGTCAGGTTGACGCTGCTGGCGGTGAACTGCAAGGTCTCGATCTCGCTCAAGCGGTCGATGGCGCCGCTGGCGATCTCGGTGACGGTATAGCCCCCACCGGCGGCATGGGCCACGGTGTAGCCGGCTTGCGCGCCGCTGTAGACGGCCGTGTCGATGCCGCCGCCGCCGTCCAGGGTGTCGGCGCCGCTGCCGCCGTCCAGGGTGTCGGCACCGTCGCCGCCGGCGAGTTCGTCGGCACCTGCGCCGCCCAGGAGGCTGTCGTTGCCCGCGGCGCCGAAGAGCAGGTCCGCCTCACCGTCGCCGGCCAGGGTGTCGTCGCCGGCACCGCCGAAGAGCTTGTCCACGCCGGCACCGCCGGCCAGGTTGTCGTTGTCGGCCTGGCCGTGCAGGGTATCGTTGTCGGCGCCGCCGGCCAGCGTGTCGGCACCGTCGCCGCCGTAGAGCCAGTCGTGGCCGCCGCCGCCGTCCACGTTGTCTGCACCGGCGTCGGCGTAGACGGTGTCGTTGCCCAGGCCGGCGATGATGGTGTTGGCCAGCGCGGTGCCGCCGATGAGCTCGCTCAATGCGGTGGCGGTGAAGGTGCTGCCACCCAGGCTCCAGCCCGCACCGATGCGCACGTCGCTCAAGTCGATATAGGACTGCAAACCGCTGGGGCGCGCCGGCGCCGTGAAGGCCCAGGTCGAGCTGGTGCTGACCTCCAGGATCATGTCGGGCACCGCAAACGCGTCGCCATAGACCCGCGTGCGCTGCAGGTTGAAGCCGTCCGGGCTGGCCGCAAAGGGCACCGAGGCCACTGGCGTGGCGTTGTTGCGGATGACGTCAGCCAGCGTCGTGCCGCGCACCGCATAACCCAGGTCGGCGCCGAAGAGGCGGTTGAGTTCGGCGAAGCGATCGCTGTTGCGCAGCGGGGCCAGCGTGACCGCGGTGATGAAGTCGTAGGTCGAGCCGAGCAGGCCGCCGGGTACATGGGCTTCGGCCAGGCCGCCGATATAGATGTCGATGCGGTTGTAGTCGGTGTTGCTACCCGCGCCCACGCCCATGAAGGCCGAATTCGCCAGCGCGGCGGTGGCTGCGGTGCCGAGCACGACCTTGTAGGCGGCCCAGTCGGTGGCGCGTGCGTTGGCCCAGTCGGCTGTGGTGGCGTAGGTGCTCTGAAAAGCAAACAGCGATTGGCCGGCGTAGGCCATGAGAAAGTTCTTCAGCGAGCCGGGGTTGAGCAAATGCGCGCCGAAGTCATTCCAGCTCGTATAAGGGGCCAACTGGGCCAGACCGGTCTGGGCGAAGAGTTCGCTGCGCAGCGCGTTCAGGCTGGGCAGGCCGATGTCGCGGCCGCGGGCGATGTTGATCGCCGTCAGGTCCAGCGGCAGGCCGAGCAGGGTGTTGCGCAGGCCGTCGACAAAAAATTCGTCGATCTCATTGGCGCGCACCCGCGCCATGCCGGCGAGTTCGGCCGTGGTGTAGGCGTGCGAGCCGACGCCGGTCAGGATGCCGCCGACATTGATCGTGGCAAAAGTGGCCGGCGCCAGAAAAGTCGACAGCAGCGCGATGTCGCCGGTCAGCTGGCCGGTCTGATTGATGACGTTGTGCGAGGGCGATGTCTGGGTGTGGCCGAAGCGGAAGATGGCGTGCGCGAACTCGTTGGAGACGGCCGGATCCAGGGCGCCAGCGAAGGCCGCGTAGGTGTCCAGGTTGGGGGTCAGGCGGGCGACATATTCGTCAAACGAGATCTGCTGGTATTGGGCCTCGACGACCTGGCGGGCGGCCTCGAAGAGCATCTCGCCGCTCCACTGCGCGGCATAGGCCGGCCCACGTGCGGCGACGAGGGCTTGGAGTTCGGCGTAGACGCGGTTGTGCTCGGCGAAGAACAGGCCATGCACCGAGGTGAGCATGTAGTTCTCGTTGGCGCGGCCGTCCCCGGCGATGAAGTGGATGGCCAGCAGTTCGTCGTCGTAGAAGGTGCTGCCCGAGCCGGTCAGGCCTATTGCCGAATCGGCGTCCGGGGTCTTGCCGCTGGGCACGGCGTTGCGTGCGAGGTCGTCCAGGAAGGCGTGGCCGGTGCGCACCGGCAGGCCGGCGAGCAGCTCGATCTCGGCAAAGTTGCTGCCATTGCGCAACAGGCTGCCGTCGGCGTTGAAACGCAGCATCGGCAGGTTGAGCACGTCGTTGTCGACCAGCGGGACGCCGATGCGCGCGGCGTTGGCCTTGAGGTCGGCCCAGTTGGGCATGCCGTTGTTGAGCGCGGGGTTGGGGTCGGTGTGCGCCAGCAGCCGCCCGGTGGCCACACCGGAGGCGTCATATTCCTTGAGCAGCGCGGTCATCACCGGGTGGGTGCCGTAGGTGGGCCCCAGGTCGATCCACGAGGAGATGAGGTTGCTGTATTCGCGCTCAGCGCCGACGAGGGTGAAGTTGGCCCGCGACAGGGTCATGAACTTGAACGGGCTGATGGCGTACAGCGGGTCGCCCACCAGCAAGTTGAGCACGATGGTGCCGTTCGCACCCTTGGGCACGAGGTCCATGTCGTGGGTGATGAATTGCCCGAACAGGGTGTGCAGCTTGGACGTGGGCAGGCCGTTCAAGACGCCGGTCTGCGCGCCGCTGAAGATGTTCACCGGCTCATCAGAAATCAGGTTGCTGATCTCGCGCGGTGTGGAGTCGACGATGAAGGTGCTGGTGTTGTCGTAGGCGGTGGGGGTGCCCGCTGGCGGGCCGAACCCCAGGCCCACCGGCACCACGTCGGCTGCGCGCGAGGCA
>JAYUSP010000209.1:0-6042 GCA_043755615.1 Betaproteobacteria bacterium | reverse complement strand
GCCAACGTTGCTGCCGGCCCACCCTGCCGAGCCGAGCCGCCAGCGGCGCCCCATCGCGTCGCTGGCCGCGAGGCCGGCACCGGGGGTCTCGGTGATGTCGTGCCAGTCGGTGTCGTCGACAAAATCGCCGGCAGCTTCGACGATCGACGCAGACAAGGGATGGCTCGACCAGCGCCCGAGCGACGCCGCTTGCCGCACCGCCCGACTGGCGTCGATCACTGGCGCCAGCGGCCGATGCATCAGCGTGCCCAGCAGCCGCGGCCGGTCTTCACTCAACGTGCCGGTCTTGTCGACAAACACGGTGTCGACCTGCGCCAGCGCCTCCAGGGCATCGATGCGGCGCAGCAGCACCCCGCGCGAGGCCAGGCCGCTGGCCGCAGCGACCAGCGTCGCCGGGGTGGCCAGCCACAGCGCGCAGGGGCAGGTGACGATGAGCACGGCCACGCCGACGGCGACCGCGCGCGCCGGGTCGATCACGCTCCAGGCCGCGGTGGCCGCGGCGGCAAGCAGCAACACGGTCCACAAAAACGGTGCCGCCCAGCGGTCGGCGATGGCCGCGGTGGCCGGCCGCTGAGCTGCCGCGTCGCGCATCAAGGCGACGATGCCCTCAAAGCGTGTATCGGCGCCGACGCGGCTGACCCGCATTTCCAACGGCGCCTGCAGGTTCAGGCTGCCAGCAAGCAAGACGTCGCCAGCGCGTTTGGGCAAACCGCGCGATTCTCCGCTGAGCAGCGCCTCGCTGACGTCGGCCGCGGCACTGAGCAGCGTGCCGTCGGCGGGGATCGCTGCGCCACGCGGCACGCGCACGACATCACCAGGCGCCAGCCGCAGCACACTCACCATTTCGGGCCGGCCTTGGGCATCGAGCCGCAGCGCGGTGGTCGGCAGCTCGCCGAGCGAGTCCTCCAGCGCCTGTGCGGCGCGGTGCCGAACGCGCATCTCCAGCCATCGCCCGAGCCAGAGAAAAGCGATGAACATCGTCAGCGAATCAAAATAGATGTCGCTGCCAAACGGCCCGCCGGGGTCCGACAACGCCAGCGTGCTGGCCACAAACATCACGACGATGCCAAAGCCCACCGGCAGGTCCATGCCAATCTGGCCAAGGCGCAGCCCGCGCCACGCAGCGCGCAAAAATGGCCAGCCCGAGAACCCCATCACCGGCAGGCTCAACACCCAACTGCCCCAGCCGAGCAAACGATGCAGGTCCGGAGCCAGATCCCCCGGCGGCGCCACATAGGCCGGCGTGGCGAGCATCATGATCTGCATCGCACAGAACCCGGCGACGAAGAGCCGCCACAGCAGATCGCGCTGCTCGCTGCGGCGCAGCGCGCGCGCCGACGCCGCGGTATCGGGCGCGGCGCCATAGCCCGCCCGCTGGATGGCGTCGATCCATGCCGAAGGTGTTGTCTGGCCAGCGGCCCAGCGCACGCTGGCACGCTGGTTGACGGCGTTGACGCTGGCCTGCAGCACCCCAGGCAAGCGTTGCAGCGCAGCCTCGATGGTCAAGGCGCAGGCAGCACAACGCAGGCCGCTGAGTTGCAGCGACGACGATCCGATTCGGGCCGCTGGGCCGGTGCCCACATCGACCGCATCCCAGCGCGTGAAGCGATCGGTTTCCAGCGGGTCGTCAACGGTCTGTGGCGCCTGTGGTTGCGATCGCGCGTTCGGCGCAGCAGCGAGGGCCAGCTCGGCGTTGAGCATTCGGTTTCGGTTTCGGTTTCGGTTTCGGTTTCGGGCAAAGGTTGTCGTCTTGCCGCGACTGCCGCACGTTTTGGATAATCCTCATCGAACCCTGATCACGAGACCATGACCCAAATCAAGCCGACCCCAACGTTGTGCGCCCTGTTTGCGCTGGTCATCGGCTCCGCCAGCGCGGCGCGTGCGCAAGACATCCCGCAGCCACGCTTGCCGACGGTCGAGCTCAAAGCCGGCATGCACAAGATCGTCGCCGAGGTCGCCAGGACGCCGCAGCAGCGTTCGACCGGGATGATGATGCGCGCCAGGATGGCGCCGCACGAGGCAATGTTGTTTGTCTTCGATGCCGCATCGGAGCAGTGTTTCTGGATGCGCAACACGCTGCTGCCGCTGTCGATCGCATTCATCGCCGACGACGGCACGGTGATCAACCTGGCCGACATGAAGCCGCGCGATGACGGCTCGCATTGCTCGGCCAAGCCGGTGCGATATGCGCTGGAGATGAACCAGGGCTGGTTTGCCAGCCGCAATATCAAGCCGGGCTTCCGCCTCAGCGGCGCGCCGTTCTCAGCCGCCGTGACGGCCGACAAAAAGCCCTGAACCGATCAGGGAATCAAGGTGCGCGGCTCCGGCCGGCAGCGTCCGACGGGCCAAGTTCGATATAGTCGGCCGCGTCTGAAAAACATCGAGGAGAACTATCAATATGGCTGCCATTCTTCAATCGCTGGGCCGCACCGTCGTTGCCGGCGTGGTGCTCGTGATCCTGCTTGCGCTGCTCGTTGGCAACGTGCCCGTGAGCCATGCCTGGAGCATCTTCTTGATGCGCTGGTTGCATGTCGTCTGCGGCATCATGTGGATCGGCCTGCTGTGGTATTTCAACTTCGTGCAGATCCCGTCGATGCCGAAGATCCCGGACGAACACAAACCGGCGATCGGCAAGGTCATCGCGCCCGAGGCTTTGTTCTGGTTCCGCTGGGCAGCGCTGGCGACCGTGGTCACTGGCGTGCTGCTGGCCTGGATGAGCGGCTATCTGATGCAAGCCCTCGGCCTGCAGCGGCCCGTCCTCGCCATCGGCATCGGCATGTGGCTGGCGCTGGTGATGGCCTTCAATGTCTGGTTCATCATCTGGCCGAACCAGAAAAAGGCGCTCGGCATCGTCACCGTGCCAGCAGAAGAAAAAGCCAAGGCCGCGCGCCTGGCAATGCTGATCTCGCGCACCAACACGATGCTGTCGCTGCCGATGCTCTATTGCATGGTCGCGCAGCAGAACGGCGGGCTCTGATTCGTCAGCGTTTGCCGGCGCGCGTCGAGAACGTCTCGACACGCGCCAGTTCAACCGCCGCCGCACCGGCGGCCATCGTCAGCCGCAAGGGCTGGCCCACGCTCAAGTCTGCGGGGTCGACCAGCAAGCGGCCATCGCTGGCCTGCACCAGGCTGAAGCCACGCTCGAGCACCCGTTGCGGGTCGAGGTTGTGCAGCCGCCCGCCCAAGGTGTCGATACCCAGCCGCGCCCGCGCCAGCCGGTCGTGCGCAGCGATGCCCAAGGCGTGCGCGCGGCGGCCCAGGCGCTCGGCCTGGCGCTGCGACAAACCCCGCGCCGCGGCCGACTGGCGCGCCGCCAGATGATCGAGCCGGCGCATCTGCGCGGCCACCCGCGCATCGGGCGCGCCAAGCCGCGGCAACAATCGATCCAGGCGCTGTGCGCGCGCGAGCAGCAGGCGCTCGACAGCGCGTGACATCGCTTGCGCCTGCGCGCGCAACGCCGCCAGCAGGTCGGCAGCCATCGGCGCAGCGAGTTCGGCGGCCGCGGTGGGCGTCGGCGCGCGCAGGTCGGCGGCGAGGTCGGCCAGCGTGATATCGGTTTCGTGCCCAACGCCACAAACCAGCGGCAGCGGAGACGCCGCCACGGCACGTACGACCCGCTCGTCGTTGAACGACCACAGGTCTTCGATCGAACCGCCGCCGCGCACCAGCAGCAAGGTGTCGACCTCATTGCGCTGCGCTGCGAGCTTCAACGCCGCCACGATCGACGCCGGCGCGTCGGCACCCTGCACCAGACAGGGGTAGACGATCACCGGCACCTGCGGCGCGCGGCGCGAAAAAGCGCTCAGCACATCGTGCAAGGCCGCCGCGCCCAACGACGTGATCACACCGATCGCGCGCGGATGGCGCTTGATCTGGCGTTTGCGGCCGTCGTCAAAAAGCCCCAGCGCCGCCAAGCGCGCGCGCAGACGCAGAAACTCTTCGTACAGGTTGCCCGCACCCAGGCGCTGCAGCGACTCGACGACAAACTGCAATTCACCCCGCGGCTCGTAGACCGCGATGCGGCCGCGCACCTGGACGCGCTGGCCATCGGCCGGCGCGAAGTCGAGCAGCGCCGCGGCGCGCCTGAACATCGCGCAGCGGATCAGGCCTTGCGCGCCGCCGCTGTCCTTGAGCGAAAAATAACAGTGCCCGCTGGTGGCGCGGGTGTAACCCGACAACTCGCCCTGCACCGCCAGCGCACCGAAACGGGCGTTCAGGCTGTCCGCCACCGCGAGCAAGAGCGCGGCAACATTCCAGGCCGGCGCGGCAGCGGGCAGCATCGGGTTGGCGGGGCGTGGTGGGTCGTCAAACATGGCTGCCGGCCGCGCCAATGCAGGTGGTGAAGTCCACACGCCAGCAAAGACGCGGGCCGCCGGCCGGCTTGGCCGTCATCGCATCGTCACAATCGTGCAAGTCGTTGATGGACAAGGAAAATTTGCTGTCTCAAAAATGGGCAGATCAAGCCGAGGCGCATGGCGTCGTGCGGCGCGGCCCGGCCACCCGGGCTTATGCACAAGTTTGTCCACAGAAACGGTGGATGACTTTCCGGCCCGCCCCGCGACCACGCCAGAAAAACGGCAAGCGCGGCCAGCGCGACCGGCCGCCGCCGACCCTTCGGCCATAATCGCGCGGCCCTGCCAGGGCACCGCCGAGGAGCCCCGATGCCGATGAAGGTTGAGCCTTGATTTCGATCATACAAGCCGCTGGTTGGCCGATCTGGCCGCTGATCCTTTGCTCGATCGTGGCACTGGCACTGATCATCGAAAAGTTTCTCGGCCTGCGCCGCCGGGTGGTCGCGCCGGCGACCCTGCTCGACGAAGTCATCTCGGTCACGCGCAACAGCCTGCCGGCGGCCGATGTCGTCAACAAACTCGGCGACAACTCGGCGCTTGGCCGCGTCCTGGCCAACGGTTTGCGCAGCGTCGTCGCCGATGCGCGCATCAGCGAGCCCGCGCTGCGCCAGGCTTTCGAGAACGCCGGCCGCGAGGCGATCCACCGCCTCGAGCGTTATCTCAACGCGCTCGGCACCATCGCCACCGCGGCGCCATTGATGGGCCTGCTCGGCACGGTCGTCGGCATGATCGAAATCTTCGGCTCGCAGTCCCCCGGCGGCGGCGCAGGCAACCCGCAGATGCTTGCGCATGGCATCTCGGTGGCGCTGTACAACACCGCCTTCGGCCTGATGGTGGCGATTCCGGCGTTGATGTTCCATCGCTACTTTCGTGGTGTCGTCAACGGCTACCGGCTCGACCTGGAACTCGCCGCCGAACGCATGGTGCCGCACCTGATGCGTTTCTCGGCGCAGCGGGGTGCGCTTGCCGGCGCGAACGCGGGTGCAGGCAGCGTCGGCACAGCATGAACTTCCGCAGCAGCCAGCGCGAAGAAGAACCCGAGATCAACCTGATTCCGTTCATCGACGTGCTGCTGGTAGTGCTCATCTTCCTGATGTTGTCGACGACCTATTCGCGCTTCACCGAACTCCAGGTCACGCTGCCGACGGCAAACGCCGAAAAGCTGCAAGACCGCCCGCGCGAGATCATCGTCGCGGTCTCGGCCGACGGGCGCTATGCGGTCGACAGGCGGCCCGTCGACGGCCGCAACGTCGAGTCTCTAACGTCCGAACTCAGCGGCGCCGCGGCGGGCCGCAGCGATGTCATCGTCATCGTCTCGGCCGACGCGACCGCTGCGCACCAGTCGGTGGTGAATGTGCTCGACGCCGCCCGGCGCGCGGGGCTGTCGCGGCTGACCTTCGCCGCGCAGGGCCCGGGCGGCGGCTCGCGCTGAAGCCCCCGGCGTGAAATGGCGTGCCAGCCTGCAAGCCGCCTGGTGGCAGCCCGACGGCCACGGCCTGGCCGGGCCCTGGGCGCTGCTGCTGCCGCTGGCTGCGATCTACGGGCTGCTCTGGCGACTGCATCGATGGCTCTACCGCAGCGGGCTGCGCCGCGCGCAGGGGGCACCGGTGCCGGTGATCGTGGTCGGCAACCTGATCGTCGGCGGCGCCGGCAAGACACCGGCGACCATTGCGCTGGTGCAGGCGCTGCA
>JAYUSP010000208.1:0-20503 GCA_043755615.1 Betaproteobacteria bacterium | reverse complement strand
CAGCGCGGTGCCTTCGTGGCATCGATGCGGCGGGCGTTCCCGGCCCCCAGTGTCCAGGACCAAGGCAGTAGGTTGTTCGAAGCGCGATTCATGACATGGGCTCCTTTGGCGATTGATGTGCAGATCATCGCCATTCGCGCTATGCATTTCCAATGAAAACTGGGTCATCCACTGATAAGCTCCGAGCATGAATCGAATCTCCGACAGGGCCTTGCCGATCGGCCCGCTGCGGGCCTTCGAGGCGGTTGCCCGGCGCTTAAGTTTTCGCGCCGCAGCCGAGGAACTGCATCTCACCCAGCCTGCCATCAGCCGCCAGATCAGCGGCCTCGAAGCCGAGCTGGGTGCTACGTTGTTCCTGCGCGGCACGCGGCATGTCGAGCTCACCGGCGCCGGTGCCACCCTTCTTCGCGCGGCAGCGCCGATGATCGACCGCCTGGATGCCAGCGTGCGCCAGATCCGCAGTGTCGCCGGCCGCGAGCCGATCGGCTTGACGACCTTCGCTTCCTTTGCGTCGCTGTGGCTGATCCCGCGTTTGCACAGTTTTCAGGCCAACCATCCGGCAATCGACATCCGCGTCTCGGCGTTTGACGCCATGGCCAGCGCCGACGACCCCGAGATCGACCTCGCGCTGCGCTACTGTCACCGCGACCAGGCGCCGGCCGGCGCGATACCGCTGTTCGGTGAAGTGCTGACCCCTGCGTGCTCGCCGGCGCTGGCCAAGCAGCTGCGCACGCCCGACGATCTGGCCACGCAGACGCTGCTCGAAGAAGACGACCATCGGCCGAGCGCAGAGTTTCTGAGCTGGCGCCACTGGCTCGGCAAACACGCGCCGCAGCTTGGCGAGCCGCGGGCTTGGGTCTACTTGAATTTCACCTACCAGCAGATCCAGGCCGCGCTCGCCGGTCAAGGTGTGGCGCTGGCGCGGCTGGCGCTGGTCGGCGAATCGCTGGCTCGCGGCGAACTTGTCGAGCCGTTTGGCGCCGCGCGGCGCGTGACATCGCCGTTTTCCTACTGGCTGATCCGCTGGTCGGGCCGGCGTCAGCGCCCCGGGCTGGCGGCGTTCGAAGTCTGGCTGCTCGCCCAGGCTGCGCTGACGCAGGCCGAACTGAGCGCCTCAGTTGCGCTAGATTCGCCGCGATGACGTTTTCCCTGTGCTCCCGTTTTGCCACGACGGCGCTCGCGCTGCTGATGCTGGTGGCGTCAACACCAATTTCTGCCCAGCAGGGAAACGACGCCGTCATCGTCGACGCCCGCGAGGCCCTGCGCCGGGGTGACCGCAACCGGCTCGCGTCGCTGCGCACGGTAGCGGTCAATGCCGATCACCCGCTCGCGCAATGGGTTGACTACTGGGATCTGTCGTCACGCCTGAGCACCGCCACGGTGCCCGAAGTCGAGGCCTTCTACACGCGCTGGAGCGGCAGTTATGTCGAAGACCGGCTGCGCAACGACTGGCTGCTCGAGCTCGGCCGTCGGCGCGACTGGGTCAGCTTCGGCCGTGATGTCCCCCACTTCCGCATGAACGACGACCGCGAGGTCAGCTGCTACGCGCTGCTGACCCAGGCCCTGGCCGGGATCGCGGTCAGGGAGGCCGCGCTCGCGGCCTGGTTTGCACAACGCGACGCAGACGAAGGTTGCCACCTGCTGGCCACGCATCTCGTCGAGCGCAAGGAGTTCGGCAGCGCCGACATCTGGGCCAAGGCCCGGCAGGCGGTCGAATTCAATCGGCCGCGTGCGGCACGCGCTGCGGCTTCACTGGTCAGTGCAGCCACGGCGACGGCGATCGGCGAAGTCCTCGACAACCCGGCGCGTTATGTCACCCGCCGGCCACACGCCGGCTTGCCTGGGGCGCGGCAGTTGCTGACCCTGGCCGTGATGCGCATGGCCGGCAACGACCCCGAGGCCGCGGCCGCGCAGCTCGAGCAGCCCTGGGCGCGAGAGCTAACGCCGGAAATGGCCGCCACCGCCTGGGGTGCGGTGGCCAAGCAGGCGGCGCTCAAGTTGATGCCCGGCGCCGCAGGCACTTACCAGCGGGCGTGGGCGCTGCAACGCGAGTCGGGTCTGCCGCCGGCCTTCAGCGACGACTGGCTGGCGTGGAAAGTGCGCGCGGCACTCCGCCTGCCGGCGCAGGCCAAGGAACGCTGGCCGCTGGTGGCCACCGCCGTCGATGCGATGTCGGCGGCCGAGCAAAAGGACCCCACCTGGGTCTACTGGAAAGCACGTTCGATGCAGGGCCGCGCCGCTGCCGGGCCGGCGGGCGACGCCGCGCGGGCGGCGGCCCAGGCGCTGTTGGCGTCGATCGCGTCGCCGTTGATCTTTTATGGCCAGCTCGCGATCGAAGACCTCGGCCAGCGCATCGTGATGCCGGTCGCACCGGCCGCGCTCAACCCCGCCGAGCGCGAAGCCGCGGCCGCCAGGCCGGGGCTGGATCGTGCGTTGCAGCTGATCCAGATCGGCCTGCGTGGTGAAGGTGTGCGCGAATGGAACTTCACGCTGCGCGGCCTGAACGACCGCGAGCTGCTCGCCGCCGCGCAGCGCGCCTGCGAGCGCGAGGTCTGGGACCGTTGCATCAATTCCAGCGACCGCAGCCGCAGCGAGATCGACCTCGCACAGCGCTACCCGACACCCTTTCGCGCCGAGGTGGTTGCCGCAGCGCGTGATATCGGGCTCGACCCGGCCTACGTCTACGGCCTGATCCGGCAGGAATCGCGGTTCATCATGGACGCCCGCTCGCACGTCGGCGCCTCTGGCCTGATGCAGCTGATGCCGGCCACCGCGCGCTGGACGGCCAAGAAGATCGGCCTGGATTTCAAGCCCGAGATGATCACCCAGCGGGATGTCAACCTGAAGCTTGGCACGGCCTACCTCAAGCTCGTGCTCGACGACTTCGGCGGCTCCGCGCCGATGGCCGCGGCGGCCTACAACGCCGGCCCCAGCCGGCCGCGGCGCTGGCGCGAAGGCGCGGTGCAGGAAGCCGCGGCCTGGGCCGAAGGCATTCCGTTCAACGAAACGCGCGACTATGTCAAGAAGGTGCTGTCCAACGCCACGGTCTACGCCGCGCTGTTGCAGACGGTGCCGATGCCGGCCCTCAAGGCGCGTCTGGGCAACGCCATCGGGCCGCGCGAGGCGGCCGCGCCGCCGACCGACAAGGAGTTGCCCTGATGACCTCATCGCGATCCGGCCACCGCAACATCGTCGTGTTGGGCGGCACCGGCTTTGTCGGCCAGGCGCTGTGTGAGCAGCTCGTGCAGCGCAGTGGCGGTGGCGGCGGGCGCATCGTGGTGCCGACACGGCGCTGGCGGCGCGGCATCGCGGTGCAGTCGCTGCCGACCGTGGAGCTCGTGCCGGCGAATGTGCACGACGACACCCAGCTCGCTCAGGCGCTCGCTGGCGCCGACGCGGTGGTCAATCTGGTCGCGATCCTGCATGGCAACAAGGCCGCCTTCGAGCAGGCGCATGTCGCGCTGCCGCGCCGGCTCGTCGCGGCTTGCAAGACTGCTGGCGTGCGCCGCGTGGTGCATATCTCGGCGCTCGGTGTCGGGCCCGATGCGCCGTCAAACTATCTGCGCAGCAAGACCGTCGGCGAGGCGCTGATGCTCGCCTCGGGGCTGGATGTCACGGTGCTGCGGCCGAGTGTGATCTTCGGTGCCGGCGACCGTTTTCTGAATCTCTTTGCACAGATCCAGGCCGTCTTCCCGGTGCTGCCGCTGGCGGCGGCCGACGCGCTGTTCCAGCCGGTCTGGGTTGACGATGTCGCGGCGGCGATCGTGCACAGCCTCGACAACGACACCAGCGTCGGGCAAGTTTACGAATGTGTCGGCCCGCAGACCATGACGCTGGCCGATCTGGTGCGGCTGGCCGGGCGCTGCAGCGGCCACCCGCGGCCGGTCATTCCCTTGCCCGGCTTCATCGGCCGCTTGCAGGCGCTGCTGATGGAATGGGCGCCGGGCGAGCCGCTGATGTCGCGCGACAACCTCGACTCGATGAAAAGTCCGAATGTAGCCAGCGGCAAGCTACCGGGCATGGCCGCATTGGGCATCGACGCTGCCAGCTTGGAGGCCGTCGCACCGGCCTACCTGGGCCAGCGCCAAGGCACCGCGCGCCTGGAGCGCTGGCGCGCGCGTCAGGCGCAGTGAAGCGCGCGGCGACGATCACGGTGACGATCACGGCGCCGCGTCGCTGATGTCCGCGGCGCATCGGTTCGATGACGGATTTGCACCCCGCCCGGGCGATCTCGCCGATAGCATCCGGCCTTGAATCAAACCCGCCGGAGCGCGCTGTGCAACTCGTGATCGGAAACAAGAACTACTCGTCGTGGTCGATGCGGCCCTGGGTTCTGATGACCCAGCTCGGTCTGCCCTTCAACGAAGTCAAGCTGCGCTTCAACTTCGACGCCGACTCCGACTTCCGCCGCGCCGTCGCCGAGGTGAACCCGGCCGGCACGGTGCCGGTGCTCGTTGACGACGATCAGTTTGCGGTCTGGGACACGCTGGCGATCATCGAGTACCTGCACGAAAAATATCCCGACCGCGGTGTCTGGCCGGCGGGCCCAAAACAGCGCGCACGGGCGCGCAGCCTGTGCGCCGAAATGCACAGCGGCTTCAACGCCTTGCGCCAAGCCTGCCCGATGAATATTGAAGCCTCGTTGCCCGAGGTTGGTCAAAACATCTGGGCTGAAAACGAAGCCGTGCGCGCCAACGTCGCGCGCATCGAACAGGCTTGGGGCCAAGCGCTGCACGACCATGGCGGGCCGATGTTGTTTGGCAGTTTCAGCGCCGCCGACGCCTATTTCGCGCCGGTCTGCATGCGCGTGAAAACCTACGCGCTGCCGGTATCGGCAACCACGGGCGCTTATGTCGAGCGGATCAGCCAACTGCCCGGCGTCAAAAAATGGATCGCCGATGCACTCGCCGAAGCCGACTACCTCGACTTCGACGAACCCTACCGACGCTCGCGTGACTGACGCCACGCTGCCGCCCCCAGGCCGGTGTTATGCCGTCGGCGGCTGCGTGCGCGACGCGCTGCTGGGCCGGCCGGTGGTCGACCGCGACTGGGTCGTCACCGGCAGCACGCCGCAAGCGATGGTCGACGCCGGCTTCAAACCCGTCGGCCGCGATTTCCCGGTCTTTTTGCATCCGCTGACGCACGACGAATACGCGCTCGCACGCACCGAGCGCAAGTCGGCACCGGGCTATCGCGGCTTCACTTTCCACACCGGCCCCGGGGTCACGCTGGAGCAGGATCTGGCGCGGCGCGACCTCACGATCAACGCCATCGCACAAGACGACGCCGGCCGCCTGATCGACCCCTTCGGCGGCCAGCGCGACCTCGCCGCGAAGTTGCTGCGCCATGTCAGCCCGGCATTCGCCGAAGACCCGGTGCGGCTGCTGCGCGTGGCGCGTTTTGCGGCGCGATTTGCAGGGTTCGCGGTCGCGCCAGAAACACAAGTGCTGTTGAAGCAGCTCGTCGACGGCGGCGAGGTGAACGCGCTCGTGCCCGAGCGCGTCTGGCAGGAAGTCGCACGCGGGCTGATGGAAGCGCAACCCAGCCGGATGCTGCAAGTGCTCGCCGACTGTGGCGCGCTGGCGCGCTTGGCTTCGGGCGTTGATCTCGACTTGAAATTGCCGCAGGTGCTCGATCTGGCAGCGCAGGTTCAGGCTCCGCTGCCGGTGCGCTGGGCCTGCCTGGCGGCTGCGGCAGCCGACCTCGGCGCGCAGCTCAAACCGCCTTCGGACTGCGCCGAGCTCGCTTCTGCGTTCAACCGCGAGGCGGCCTCCGTGCATGCGAGCGCCGCGCTCGACGCCGCCGGGCTTGTGCAGTTGCTCGAACGCTGCGACGCGATCCGCCGCCCGCAGCGCATGGCCGAGCTGCTGCTGGCCTGCGAATGTGACGCCCGCGGCCGCGGGCTTGTTGGCGGCGACTACGCGCCGCGCCAGCGCCTGGCCATCGCCTTGCAATCCGCGCTCGGTGTCGACACCGCCAGTGTCGCGCTGGCCGCCGCAGCGCGCGGCCTCGCCGGCCCGGCGGTTGGTGACGCGGTGCGCCAGGCGCGCATCGCGGCGGTTGCCGGCCTGGGCTGAGCGCGCTGACACCCGGCGCAGGCTGCGCCGGACGAAACGCAGCCGCTGTGCCACCATGCGCGGCAGACCAGCGAACATTTGGCATGGGGGCTCGCGATGAAACTCGCCGAAGGCATCCGCAAACATGGCTTCATGAAGTGGTACGAGCGCGAGCTGATGCACGGCCACGCCCATCTGTTGCTGATGCTGGTCTGCGCCCTCGGGTTGGTGATGGCGCTCGAAGCGGCGACACGATTTCGATCGCTCACCGACCAGGCGATCGACATCGCGTCGGTGCTGATCTGTTTTGGCGCTGGCCTGTGGGCGCTGAACCGCTACCTCTACCTGCTTTTTCACGCCGAAGGCGTCGCCAACCAGGCCAACTGCCCGGCGTGCAAAACCTATGGCCGGCTCGAGCTGCTGCGCACCGGCCACCGCGGCGACGACGTCGACGTGCGCTGCCGCAAATGTGGTCACGAGTGGGGCATCGAGTCCTGAAACGCGGCGGCGGTCGGCGCCGCGGTTGAGGCATCAGACCAAGAAACCAACGATCATCGCCAGCACGCTGAGCAGCACGCTGCTACCAAGCGGGAAATGGATGTCGCGGCCGCGCCAGCGCAGTGTGAAGTCGCCGGGCAGTTGGCCGAGGCCAAACTTGCGTAGCCACGCGTGCAGCGCATTGAAGACAAAAAAGGCGACGATAAAAACGAGCAACCAGCGCATCGCTGAAGTGTGCACCGGGCTGCGAGCGGGCCGCCGTGCCGGGTTCACAGCCGATGGCTGCGGTCGCCGTGCAAGAAGCCGAGCGGGTCGATCGTGATGCCACGCGCCAGCGCGATGACTTTGAAAAGTTCACCCATCTCGTGCTCGGCGACCAGCTTGTGTGCCGCCGCGCGCTCGCGCAGACCGGCGGTCTCAAGCATCGCAGCGAGACCACAATTGAAGAGAAAGTGTGCCTGGCTGGTGTAGCCCGCGACTTCCATGCCGGCGTCCTGCGCGGCCAGCGCGATCGCGCTGAAGTCCAGATGCACCGTGATGTCCTTGCGGCCGACATCGACCAGCGGGTCGCCATCGGCGCGGTGGCCCTGGTGGCACATCAGCGTGCCGCCGTTGCGCTGCGGGTGGTAGTACTCGGCCTGCGGAAAGCCGTAGTCGATGAGGATCGCCAGACCACGCTCCAGCCGTTCGGCCAGCGTCGTGATGAAGGCCAGCGCCTGGGGGTGGATTTCGGTCACGCTGCCCGGCGCCCAGATCGTTTCGCCGGGCGGGCGCAGACCGGTGGCCAAGTCGGCAAAGGTGAAAGCGCCATCGTGCAGCACGACCCCGCGCTCGCACCACTGCTGCCCATCAAAGCAGAGCAACTTGGCCGGCATCGCGTCGAGCACTTCGTTGCCGACGACCACCCCTTGCATCTCGTCGGGCAGACGGTCGATCCAGCGCACCCGATCGCCCAACGCGCCGAGTCTGGCCTGCTGGCGCGCGCGCAAGGCGCCCGAGAGTTCGACGATCGTGTAGCGCTCGACCGCGTCGCCCAGCGCGCCCAGCAGCGACAAGGCCAGCGCGCCCGAGCCGGCGCCAAATTCCCAGACCTCGCGCGAACCGGCCGCATCGAGCCCCTGCCGCACCTGCGCCGCCAGCGCCTGGCCGAACAGCGGCGACAACTCCGGCGCGGTGACGAAGTCGCTGCCGACTGAACTCGGCGATGCCGGCATCAGCCCAAACTGGCGGTCGCCGCGACTGTAATAACCCAGGCCGGGTGTGTACAGCGCCCAATCCATGAAGGTATCAAACGGCACCCAGCCCGCGGCGGCGATGTCGGCTTTGATCTGCGCGACCAGGTCCGGCAGGCCTGCGGTCGATACACTGTCGAGTTGGTTTTTGTCCACCGCGCAGATTGTAGGAAGCCCATGTCCGACCGGCCTGTCGTGCTCGTCACCGGTGCCGCCCGGCGTGTCGGCCGCTCGATCGCGCTCGACCTCGCGCGGCACGGCTTCGATGTCGCCGTGCATTACCGCCATTCCGCCGCCGATGCACGCGCCACCGCGGCGCAGGCACGCGGCCTGGGCGCGCAGTCGGCAGTCTTCGAGGCCGATCTCGCAGACGAAGCCGCGGCACGTGCGTTGGTGCCCGCGGTGGTTGCGAAGTTCGGCCGCATCGACGCGGTCGTCAACAACGCCTCGAGTTTCGACCACGATGATGTGCAGCAGTTCAGCTACGCCCGGCTGCAAGCGCAAATGCTGGCCAACACCGCGCCGGCGATCGTGCTCGCGCAGGCACTGCACAGCGCGCTGCACGCCGCAGTGCAGGGCGCGCCCCACAGCAGCTCGGCAGGCGGCGGCAACGCCATGCAGAGCGGCTGCGTGATCAATCTGCTCGACCAGAAACTCTGGAACCCGAACCCCGATTATTTTTCGTACACCCTGTCCAAGGCCGCGTTGCAGGCCGCGACGACGATGCTGGCGATGGCGCTGGCGCCGCGCGTGCGGGTCTGCGGCGTGGCGCCGGGCATCACCCTCGCATCAGGGCCGATGGACGACGCGGCGTTCGAGCGCGCGCACCGGCTGACGCCGCTGCAACGCTCGTCGACGCTCGAAGATGTCGCCCGCAGCGTGCGCTTCCTGATCGAATCGCCCGCCATCACCGGCACCACGCTGCTCGTCGATGGTGGCCAGCACTTGAGTGCGCAGCCGCGCGACGTGATGTTTCTCACCGCGCCGCAAGCGCATACGTACATGCACACAGATTGACATGAACCCTCAAGCTCACTTCGTTCGCGTCCCCCGAAGGCGGCGTCTGTGCCTTCGGGCGGTCGGGCGGCACTGACATGCAAACCCTGCTCAACCACCCCAAGCTGGCCGACTGTCGGCGCCTGTTTTTGCGCGACTACGAAGTGCGCATCAATATCGGCGTGCATGAATTCGAAAAGCGCGGCGAGCAGCGGGTGCTGATCAATGTCGACCTGTTCGTGCCGCTGGCGCTGTCGACGCCGCGGCAGGACCGCCTGCACGAGGTGCTGGACTACGATTTCATCCGCCGCTCGGTGATCGAGCGTGTCGCGTGCGGCCATATCCACTTGCAAGAGACGCTCGCTGACGATGTGCTGGCGCTGATGCTGGCGCATCCGATGGTGCGCGCGGCTTGTGTGTCGACTCAAAAACCGGACGTGTATCCCGACTGCAGTGGCGTCGGCTGCGAAGTTTTTGGCATCAAGCAAACGAAGGAAAGCCTGTGAACTCGATCACCGACGGCGCGGCCGCGCGCAAGGCCAGCTTCGAGGCCAACAAGCTGAGCAAACGCCTGCACCGTCATGTCGGCCGCGCGATTGCAGAGTTCAAGATGATCGAGCCCGGCGACAAGATCATGGTTTGCCTGTCGGGCGGCAAGGACAGCTACGCGATGCTCGACATCCTGCTGTCGATGCAGCAGCGCGCGCCGGTACCGTTCGAGCTGATCGCCGTCAACCTGGACCAGAAGCAGCCCGGTTTTCCCGAGCATGTGCTGCCCGACTACTTGCGTTCGCGCGGAGTGCCTTTCCACATCGAGGCGCAGGATACCTATTCGATCGTCAAGCGGCTGATCCCCGAAGGTCAGACGATGTGCTCGCTGTGCTCGCGCCTGCGCCGCGGCATCCTCTACCGCGTCGCCAGCGAACTTGGCGCAACCAAGATTGCGCTCGGCCACCATCGCGACGATATCGTCGTCACGCTGATGATGAACATGTTCTTCGGCGGCCGCTTGAAGGGCATGCCGGCCAAGCTCGTCAGCGACGACGGCCGCCATGTCGTGATCCGCCCACTGGCCTATGTCGCCGAGGTCGACCTCGCGCGCTGGGCCGAGGTCCGCCAGTTCCCGATCATCCCGTGTACGCTGTGTGGCAGCCAGGACAACCTGCAGCGGGTGCAGGTCAAAAAGATGATCCTGGAGTGGGAGCGCCAGACCCCGGGCCGCATCGACAACATGTTCCGCGCGATGTCGCATGTCGTGCCTTCGCACCTGCTCGACGGCCGCCTGTACCCGTTCACCGGCCTCAAGCCCAGCGGCGTCGCGCAGCCCGACGGCGACCATGCTTTTGACGATGAACCTTGTGCGCCGCCGCAGACTCCAATCCGTTTGAGTCGCATCGATGAATCTCTGGTGGAGGACTGAGCATGACCACTTTTGCAGCCCCCACAACGCCGCGCCGGGCACCAGCGCGCAGCGCGTTCACCGTGCTCGTGCTGGCGACCGCGCTCGCCGCCGTCCTGATCACCGGCTGTGCCGGGATCAGCACGCTGCGCAGCGAAGTCTCCAGCTTTGGCGAATGGCCGGCGGGCCGCACGCCCGGCACTTACGCTTTTGAGCGCCTGCCCTCGCAGCAGGCGCGTGCCGATTTGCAGGACCGGCTCGAAGCGGCGGCGGCCGAAGCCCTCGGCGCGGCTGGTTTCAAACCCGCCGCGGCGGGCAGCGAGCCGGAGCTCATCGTGCAGCTCGGCGCACGCTCGACCCGTACCGACGTTTCGCCCTGGGACGACCCGCTGTGGTGGCGCGGCAGCGCCGGCCTCAGCCGCTGGCGTTACGGCCCCTGGACGAGCCCGCGCTGGGCGCTGTCGATGCATATCGATACGCCGCGGTATGAACGTGAAGTGGCGCTGCTGCTGCGCGACCGCTTCAGCGGCAAGCCGCTCTACGAAACCCGCGCCAGCAGCGATGGCGGCTCGGCCGCCAACAGCGCCTTGATGACGGCGATGTTCCGCGCCGCGTTGCAGGACTTCCCGTCGACGGGGCCAAACCCGCGGCCGGTCGATGTGCCGCTGACTTTTTCAGCGAAGTGAGGTCGTCAGCGCGGTGGGCGGCAGCGTTGGGGCGGCTCCTTGTACGGCCGCAGCCGCAGCGCCGCGGCCGGCAGCAGCAAGCTGGCGCAGGTCGGTTTCCCAGCCTCTGAATTTGTCGCGCGCGTGGCGGCGCTGGGCTGGCGTCGTGCTGTTGTGCAACGCGGCACCGAGTTCGCAGTTGTGTTCTCGAACACGCTGCTGGTAGGCCCGCCCCTCCGCACTGGCCGCGGTTTCAAAACGGCTCGCCAGGCGCTTCAACTCGGCTGCGGTGCGGTCGCGATCCGGCGGTTCGGCGACCAGCCGGCGCAAGCTGCGCAGCACCTCCTGCTGGCGCGCCAGGCGTTCGTTGATCCAGGTCTCGGCGTTGAAGGGTGACGCTTTCACGCGCTCGGCCAGGAGATGCTTCTGGGCATCGTCCAGGCGCCCGTAGACCGATTCGAAACGCTCGCCAGCGCGCTCGACCGCCGCCTTCAGCCGATCATCTGCGCGCGCTTGCGCAAACTCGTCGCGGATCTCGCTGTTGGACTTGAGGTATCGCTTTTCAATCTGCGCGATTTGCGCCGCGCTCAGGCTCGGCGCCAGCTCGGCCGCCGCCGGCAGCGCGCGGTCAACCGCGGCGCCGACGCGCAGGCTCACGTCTTGCGCCAGTCGGCACAAACGCGCCGCGCTGACGTCGCCCATCACCTGCTGCTGCACATCGGCGAGCAGCGCGACGTAGTCGTCGAGCTGGGTCGCCCGGTGCCAGGCAAACCAGCGCGCCAGCGCATCCTTGATGCGCGTGTTTTGCTCATCGTTGAAGCCGACATAGTTGTCGAGCCACCAGTGGGCGAGTTGCGGGCCCTGGCCATAAGTCACACGCAGCATGCTGCAGCCAGCGAGCAAGCCCAGCGCGCCAAGCGTGAACCCGATAATCGCGGCTCGTTTGAATCTGCCCCACGACACCCACATGACCGAACTCCGCATCGACCTCAACATCGTGATCATGGCGGCTGGCCAAGGCACACGCATGAAGTCGGCCTTGCCCAAAGTGCTGCATCGGCTCGCCGGCCGCAGTTTATTGCAGCATGTGCTCGATGCCGCCAGGCCGTTGCAGGCGGCGCGTACCGTGGTCATCACCGGCCATGGTGCCGACCTGGTCGAAGCCGCGATCACCGCCAGTGAAGCCGTCAGTGAAGCCAACAGCGGCGTCGCCTTTGCGCGGCAGATGCCGCAGCTCGGCACCGGCCACGCGGTGCAGCAGGCGCTGCCCGCGCTGGACGATGCGGCGGCCGTCACGCTGGTGCTCAATGGCGACGTGCCGCTGATCCGCACCGACACCGCGCAAGCGCTGGCGCTGGCCTGCGGCGGCACCCGGCTGGCGCTGCTGACGGTGGACCTGACGGATGCCAGCGGCTACGGCCGCATCCTGCGCGGCGCCGCAGGCGAGGTTCTGGGCATCGTCGAACACAAGGACGCCACTGCCGCGCAGCGCGAGATTCGCGAGATCTACACCGGCATCCTGGCGGCCCCCACCGCGGCACTCAAACGCTGGGTCGGCGCGCTGAAAAACGACAACGTTCAAAAAGAGTATTACCTGACGGACATCGTCGCGATGGCGGTCGCCGAAGGCGTACCGGTAGTCGCCGCCCAACCGAGCGGCGAAACCGAGGTGCTGGGCGTCAACAGCCCCGTGCAACTGGCCGATCTTGAGCGCCGCTTCCAGCATTACCAGGCCGATGTGTTGATGCAAGCCGGCGTGCGCCTGGTCGACCCGGCGCGTTTTGACCTGCGCGGTGAACTGCATTGCGGCGCCGATGTCGAGATCGACGTCAATTGCATCTTCGAGGGCCGGGTGCAACTCGGCGACGGCGTGCACATCGGCGCGAACTGTGTGATCCGCCATGCGCAGATCGAAGCCGGCGCGGTGATCCACCCGTTCAGCCACATCGAAGGCGACGGCAGCGATGCAGGCGGCGTGCGCGTCGGCACCGGCGCCCTGGTCGGACCGTATGCGCGCCTGCGCCCCGGCGCCGATCTCGGCGCCGAAGTACACATCGGCAATTTTGTCGAGGTCAAGAACTCCAGCCTCGCACGCGGCGCCAAGGCGAATCACCTGGCCTATGTCGGTGATGCCACGGTCGGCGAGCGGGTCAATGTCGGCGCCGGCACGATCACCGCCAACTACGACGGCGCGAACAAACACCGCACCGTCATCGGCGCCGGCGCGCATATCGGCTCGAACTGCGTGCTGGTGGCGCCAGTCAGCGTCGGCGAAGGTGCGACGATCGGCGGCGGCTCGACGATTTCCAAAGACGCGCCAGCCGGCAAACTCACCGTCGCGCGTGCCCGCCAGGTCACGCTGGACGGCTGGCAGCGGCCAACCAAGCTGGCAAAAAAATAGCGCTTTAGTTTGCAAGCGCTGGCAGCACCGGCCGCTGCCAGGGTGTCGCCAGCCAGCGCTCGCATTCATCGGCCGGCATCGGCGCGGCGATGAGGTGGCCCTGCACTTCGTCGCAGCCGTGCGCGGCGAGCCATTCGAGCTGCGCGAGGTTCTCCACCCCTTCGGCAACCACGCCCAGGCGCAGGCCGATGGCCATGCGCACGATGGCATGCGCGACCGCCGCGGCGCCCTCGTCGCCAGGCAGGTCCTGGACAAAAGAGCGGTCGATCTTCAGGCGGTCGATCGGCAGGTTCTTCAGGTGCGCCAACGAGGTGTAGCCGGTGCCGAAGTCGTCGACCGCGATGCGGATGCCCTGCGCGCGCAGCCGCTCCAGCGTGCGCCGGACCTGCGGCAGATCGTCCATCAGCATGCGCTCGGTGAGTTCGAGTTCGAGGCCGTCACCGCCGACGCCGCCGTCGAGCAGAACCTGTTCGACGAGCTCGACAAAACCGGCCGCCTGGAACTGCATCGTTGACAGGTTGACGCCGACCCGAACCGGCGCCGCCGCGGTGCCCATTCGGTGCCAGCGCTTCGCATAGCTCAGGCCTTCGGTAAGAACCCAGCGGCCGATGCCCAGCATCAGCCGGCGCTCTTCGGCGACCTGCAAAAATGCATTCGGCGCGATCAACCCGCGTTCTGGATGTTGCCAGCGCAACAAGGCCTCGACACCGACCAGCGCGCCGTCCGACAACCGCACCTGGGGCTGGAAATGCAGCACGAACTGCGATTCGCGCAAAGCCAGCGCGAGTTCGCTTTCCAGCACCACCGCGTCGTATGCCGCGCGCGCCATCGACGGTTCGAAAAACAGGCATTGCGCGCGCCCGCGTGCCTTGGCGTGGTACATCGCGGTATCGGCATGTTTGAGCAGGTCGGCCGGGGTCTGGGCGTCGCGCGGGTACAGCGCGACGCCGATCGACGGTGTCACCGAAATCGACGGCCCGTCAATTTCGGTCGGCGCTTCGATCGCCGCGAGCAGCTTCAACGCGACGGCGCGGATATCGTGCTCGCTTTGCTCGCCGCCGAGCAAGACCACAAACTCGTCGCCGGCAAACCGGCCGACCAGATCGGTCGAACGCAGCGTGCCGGTAATGCGCTGCGCCAGCACCTGCAGCAGGGTGTCGCCCGCCGGATGACCGAGCGAATCGTTGACCCGCTTGAAGTGGTCGATATCGACAAACAACATCGCCAGGGTGCGGCCGGCGCCCTGTGCGCGCTGGATCGCGATCTCGACACGCTCAAGAAAGGCGCTGCGATTGGGCAGCCCGGTGAGGGCGTCGTGATGCGCCAGGAAATGAATTCGCGCCTGCGCCGCAAGCCGGTCGCGGATGTCGCGCACGATGGTCATGCGCAGGCGCTCTGACTGGTAGACCATCGTGCGTACGATGAACTCCACCGGGATCAGCGTGCCGTCGCGGTGCACCAGCGCGCTGTCGTAGCTGATCTCGGCGCCTTCAGCGACGACCTGGCTGACCCGCGCGCGGTAGTCCGGCGCGATGAACTCCAGATTCGAGTGTCCGATCACGTCGGCCGCGGTGTAGCCAAGCATCTGCAGCAGCGGCGGGTTGGCGTCAGTGATGATGCCGTCCTTGTGGAATACGATGCCCTCGACGCTGGCGTGCATGAACTTCGCCAGCCGCTCTTCGCTTTCGCGGATCGATGTTTCGGCCAGGCGGTGGCGGGTGATATCGGCAACCAACACGAAGGCCCCGATCGGTTCACCCGAGACGCCGATGTGCGGCAGCAGATGGACTTCGATAAACCGCGGCGAGCCATCGGGCGCAGCCAGCTTGCGCTCGTAACGCGCCGCCTCGCGCTGCTCGAGCACATGGTCGACCTGGGGCTGGATGATCTGGGACGCGGCTTCGCCGATGACCTGGCCGACGGTGCGCCCGAGGATCGACTTTTCGTCAAAGCCGAAGGTCTCGGCATAACGTCGGTTGGCGTAGCGACAGATGTTACCGGCACGTTCGTAGTAGGCGATCGACACCGGCACGTTGTCGGCCAGCAGCCGGAACCGGTCGGATTCGGCGATCGCCGCCAACTCGCGCAGCCGGCTGCCGCTGATATCGATCACGACCGCGGTGTAGCGCGCAAGGTCAGCGCGCCAGGCCGCATCGACCTGGACCCAGGCCTTGTTGCCATCGCCCTGGAGCATGCGCATCGGCAGCGTGAAGTCGCGCCCGAGTGCCAGCGCGGCACGCAGTGCCTGACGGCTGTCGGGCGGCACCGTCGACCACCAGCCGGCACCGGCAGCGGCAGCGGCCTGCAACTTGGTGAAGCGCAAAAAAGCCATGTTTACACGTGCCGCGTGGCCATCAGCCGAGAGTTCAAGCACCGGGACAGGCAGATGCTCGAAGACCCCATCGCTGTCGGACGACAAGTCGATCCTCGCCGCCGCTGGAGGCCCGCCGTCGTGCGTCACTCTGGCACCAGGTCAGTCGTCGGCGGCTCGCCCGGCTCGACCGTCTGCAAAGCCAGGCACAGGTCTTCCCAGGCGCGCGCCTTGTCGGGCAGGTTGCGCAGCAGATACGCCGGGTGGTAAGTCACGATCAGGGGTACGCCCTGGTAGTGGTGCACACGCCCGCGCAAACGGCCGATCGCCTCGTCGGTGCGCAACAAGGCCTGCACCGCAAAGCGCCCCATCGCCAGGATCACCAGCGGCTGCACGAGTTCGATCTGGCGCACCAGAAACGGCTCGCACTTTTGCAACTCTGCCGGCTGCGGATTGCGGTCGGCCGGCGGCCGGCATTTGAGCGTGTTGGCGATATAGACCTGCCGACGCGGGTCAGCTGGCCGCAACGGATCGGAGTCGACGCCCGCACCGCGGCCGAGGCCGATCGCCGCAAGCATGTTGTCGAGCAAGCGACCGGCGGCGCCGACAAAAGGCTCGCCGCGCTGGTCTTCCTGCTCTCCCGGTGCCTCGCCGACGATCATCCAATGCGCGCGCGGATGGCCGACACCAAAGACCGTCTGCCGGCGGGTCTGGCACAGGCTGCATGCGCGGCAGCCTGCAACCGCCTCACGCAGCTCGGGCCAGCCCAGGGTGCTCACGTCTGCCGTCGGCGCATCGGGCGCCGCTGGTGGCGACTCGACGACCGCTACCGCGGGCGACTTGAGCTTCGGCCAACCCGACGCCAGGTCGGCCACGATGGCCGATTGCGGATGGGCGGCGCGCGGCACCGCCGGAGCCGACGAAGCCGACGACAGCGCCAGAGCGGCCTCGGCCTCGGCATCGGCATCGGCCGACGAGGCTGGCCGTTGCGCCGCCGCTGCTGGCACCGCTGCTGCCGCCGGCTGCCAGTAAGGCACCCGCAAGACCCGCAGCATCGCCAACTGGCGTTCATCCAGCGCCATTACGCACCTCGCTGGCCATCGCGGCTGGGTCATCGCTGGCTTCGACAGCGGGTTCTTCAACGAGCGCCAGGCGCATGACGACCGCGTCTTCGCGCTGCCCCGCCGCGGCCGGGTAGTAGCCGCGGCGCAGGCCGTGGCGCACAAAACCGTTGCGCTGGTAGATGGCCTGGGCGCGGACGTTGCTGGCGCGCACTTCGAGCCACACCGACGCGCAGGCGCGATCTCGCGCGCACGAGCGCAGCACTTCGAGCAGCAGGCGCGCATGGCCGCGGCCCTGGACTTCGGGCGCCACGGTGAGGTTGAGCAGGTGCATCTCGTCGACCCCCGGCATCGCGACGAAATAGGCCAGCAGCGCATCGCCGACGACCAACATTTGCGCGACATAACCGGCGGCCAGCGAGTCGATGAAATTGCCGCGTGTCCACGGGACGGGGTACGCGCTTTGTTCGACCGCCATCACGCGGTTCAGGTCGGAAATGGTCAGCGGCTGCAGGCTCGGCGCTGACTCGCACAGCAGCGCGCTCATCAAGCAACCTTCGCGCTGCACGCTGCGGTATTCGCCTTGAGAGCGGCTCGGCGACTCATCGAACCACCGCTTCGGCCTGCTGCCATCTTGTCGCCGCGCGCTCGCTCGTGGTCTGCGCGACCTTGTCGCGCAGATACACCGGCAGCGCCAGGGCAGCATCCACGCCCAATCCCAGCGCATGCTGGCGCCGGGCCAGCCGCAGCAGCGCGGCGGCGCGCAGCGGATCGGTGTCGATGTCGGCGTCACCAGCCGGATCGGCACTACCGAGCCGCGAATCCAGCAACGACACGCCACTGCCGACCACACATCCCGGCCAGCCGCCCCACAGCGCCGGCAGCGCGGCCGGATCGCACAAGGCCGGCACCGCAACGACCTGCCAGTCGCTGGCGATCCAGCGGTAGCGCGCCGCGTAGAGCTCGCCCATGCGGGCGTCCATGGCCACGCCGATATCGTCGCACGGCGCCGCGCTGGGGGGCGCTGCGCGCGCGGCTTCGGCGACGATCATCAGGCTGTCGATCGCCAGCACCGGCTTGCCCACGCCAAAGGCCAGCCCCTGGGCAACCGAACATGCGGTGCGCAGGCCGGTGAAAGCGCCCGGCCCGCAGCCGAAGGCGATGGCGTCCAGGGCCGTCATCTCGAGGCCCTCATTGGCGAGCAGCGAGCGGATGCGTGGCAGCAGCGCGGCCGAGGCCTGCGCGCCGCCAGCGCCTTGCCAGCAGACGCTGCGGCCACCGAGCGCGAGCGCCACCGACATCAGCTCGGTCGAGGTATCGAAGGCCAGGATGGTTGGCGGCACGGCGGGCGGCATGACAGTCGGCATGGTGGTCAGTGTAGCCATGCGATCATCCATCGATGACGTGCAATGCGTGGTGTCGGCGGGCCTTGTGGGTTGGGCCGGCAAGCCCGGCCGCCCTGATGCTGGCGGCCCTGACGCTGACCGCCTTGACGCTCGCCGGTGGACTGCAAGCTGCCGAGCTGCCGGCGGCGGCGCGCGACGCGTTGCAGCGCGCGCGCATTCCGGTGTCGGCCCTGGGCGTGCTCGTGCAGGAGGCCGGTAGCGGCCGCATCCTGCTCGCGAGCGGCGAGCGTGTGGCGATGAACCCGGCGTCGTTGATGAAACTGCTGACGACCTACGCCGCGCTGGACAGCTTCGGCCCGGCATGGACCTGGGCCACGCCGGTGTACTTTGGCGGGCCGCTGCGCGATGGCGTGCTCGACGGCCCGCTGGTGATCAAAGGCAGCGGCGACCCCAAGCTCGTGATCGAGCGACTGTGGCTTCTGCTGCGCCGCGTGCAGCAGCTCGGCGTGGCCGAGATCCGCGGCGATATCGTGCTCGACCGCAGCGCCTTTGCGCCGGCCGACGGTGCGGCAGCGGATTTTGACGGCGACCCGACGCGGCCCTACAACGTTTTGCCCGACGCGCTGCTGCTGAACTTCAAGTCGGTGATCTACAGCTTCGTGCCGGATCCGGCGCGCGGCGTCGCGCGGGTGCTGGCCGACCCCGACCTCGGGGCGGCTCGCACCGAGCGCACGGTGCCGCTGAGCGCTGGCGCTTGCGACGATTGGCGGGCCAGCCTGAAAGCGACCGTCGGCGACACCGGCTACCGTTTTGCCGGCAGTTATCCGCAGGCCTGCGGCGAGCAGACCTGGCCGCTGGCCGACCCGAACCCGGCGACCTACAACACACGCATCATCGAGACGATGTGGCGCGAACTCGGTGGTCGATTGAGCGGCGTGGTTCGTGACGGGCCGGTGCCCGCGGGCGCGCGGCTGGCCTTCGAACAACGCTCGCCGCCGCTGGCCGAAACGGTGCGCGACATCAACAAATTCAGCAACAACGTGATGGCGCAGCAGCTGGCGCTGAGCATGGACCTGCACCGCGCCGGCGCCACACCGCCACGCGCCGGCGTCACCGCGGAGCTCGGGCGCGACGCTTTGCGGCGCTGGGTTGCCGAACGCCTGGGCGAGCCGCCAGCACACATCGTCATCGACAACGGCTCGGGCCTGTCGCGGCACAACCGGGTCAGCGCGGCCTGGCTGGCAGCGCTGCTGCAACATGCTTACTCAAGCCCGGTGATGCCGGAGTTGATGAGCTCGCTGCCAGTCACCGGCCTGGACGGCACACTGCGCCGCTCACGCGCCACGCCCGGCCGCGCGCACTTGAAAACCGGCTCGCTGCGCGAGGTCGCCGGTGTGGCCGGCTATGTGCTCGCCGATTCAGGGCAGCGTTATGTGCTGGTGGCGATCATCAACCACGTCAACGCCCAACAGGGGCGGGCAACGATCGACGAGCTCGTGCAATGGGTGATGCGCGATGGCGTGGCGCCCGCTTCGGCTTCGGCTTCACCGCCGCCGGCACCGGCTGCGGCAACCCGCGCGGCACGAAGCTTGAGCAGACCATGAGCCTGCCGGGCCGCCCCAAGGGCGAATACCGCAGTGCGCAACACGAAGGCAAAACAGTAAAGGCCGCATGATCATCACCGACCCCTTGACCACGAGCTGGATCGGCTATGCCGCCGCGGCGCTGACCACCGCATCGTTTGTGCCGCAGGCGCTGTTGACACTGCGCACCCGCGACGTCAGCGGCATCTCGCTGGGCATGTACAGCGCGTTCACGCTGGGCGTCGCGCTGTGGCTGGTGTACGGCCTGAGCTTGAACGAATGGCCGATCGTCGTCGCCAATACGCTGACGCTGCTGCTGGCGCTGACGATCCTGGCGACAAAGATCACCGTCGAGTGGCGCCGCGGTCAGAAGCGGTAAGCGACACCGAAGGAGTAGGTGATCGGGCGGAAGTCAATCGTCGTCGTCAGCACGGTGCTGGCGGTGGCCACCAGGTCGGTCTTGACCTGGACCTTGGCGATGCTGGCAAACAGGCCCCATTCGCGCAACAGCATGTAGTTGGCGCCGGCCTGCACGACCAGGCCCACCGAGTCGCTCATCTCGACCTTGGGCGCCAGACTCGAGCGGATGCCGGTGAAGCGGGTGTAGTTGACACCGACACCGAGGTAGGGCCGCAGCGTGTCGCCAGCATTGCCGAAGTGGTAGTTGGCGATGACCGTCGGCGCAACGTTTTTGGCCGAGAGAATGTCGTCACCCAGGAAGGCGACGCTGCCGGCAGCGTTGGCCTTCAAGCGCGGCGGGATGCCGAAGACCAGTTCGACGCCGATATGGGGTGTCAGCAGGCGCTCGTAGACAAAGATCAGCGTCGTCGCATCGCCAGTCGTCGCGTCGGCCCCGGGCGGGATGCCGATGCCCTTGATGCCACTGGTTTTGGAGTGCGTGTCGTAGCGGATCAGCCCGGCTTTGACGATGTTCACTTCCTGGGCCAGCGCGGCC
>JAYUSP010000207.1:0-6075 GCA_043755615.1 Betaproteobacteria bacterium | reverse complement strand
AAATCACGGTCGCCAAGGACGGTGATGTGACGATCACTTCGGCGGCCAAGCTCACGATCAAGACTGAAGGCGATGCCAGCTTCGAAGCGGGTGGCAACCTCGATCTCAAGGCGCAGGGCAAGGTCACCATCAGCGGTGTTTCGACCACGCTCGAAGGTCAGGGCAGCGTCAAGGTCAAGGGCCCGATGGTCAGCATCGCCGGCACGACGCAGTTCAGCCCGGGCTGAAGCACGCAGTCGACAACAGAACCGACCACACCCACGAGCAACACCATGCCTGGCCCCCCCGTCTCGATCGGCTGCGCGGTGCTCTTGAGCCCGGGTGCTGCCGGCCCGCCCGACAGCGGCATCATTAGCACCGTGCTGCAGACCGCGGCCACTGCGGGCGGGCTGCCGCTGGCGACCGCCGGCAGCCTGTGCCAGATGATCAATTCGATTTCCGGCGTGCCGTATGTGCTGCCGATCGGGCCCGGCGGGTCGAGCTCGGTGCTCATCGCCGGCCAGCCGATGGTGCGCATCGGCGACATGATTCCTTCCGGCCCCGGCGTGCTCACGATCCTGGGCCCGCCGGCCGCGCCGGGCCTCATCGACAGCGGGGCGCCGTGATGGCCCGGCCATTGCGCAACGCCCAGACCCTGGCGCCGCTGCTCGGGCGCGACCTGCTGCTGCGCTACACCTCGAGCAGCGGCTTCTTCGAGGACGCTGATCTGCTCGACCAGCGCCGCGGTGTCGATCGTGATGTGCAACTCGCCGACGGCCTGGCCAACCTGGAGCAGGCGCTGGCGAACCGGCTCAAGACGCACAAGGGCGAGCTTGCGCCACTCGGCCATCCGGATTACGGCTCGCGCCACCACGAGCTCATCGGCGAACCGAATGTCGACCGCACGCGCCACCTGATCAAGCTCTATGTCTTGCAGGCGCTGCGCGATGAAGCACGCATCGAAAAAGTGCTGTCGGCGCGGGTGCTGCCAGAACACCAGCCGCCACGCGACACGGTGCGCATCGAGTTGCAACTGCGCTTGCGCGGCGAGCCGCACGTGCTCAACCTGGTGCTGCCGTTTTCATTGGGAGCCCCGCCGTGACCTACGCTGCCGAACCCTATGCCCAGTTTGTCGACGACCTGCTCTCGGCGCTGACCGGCGGCGAGATCCGCGAGCAGTTCAGGTTCCTGCCTGAGCTCGAGCCTTTCAAGCTCGCCGCCAGCGGCGTGGTGCTGCCGGCGACGCTGCGGGTCATCGGCCAGGTGGATGCAAAGTTTCATCGTTTCAGCACACCGGGTGACTACACGCTGGGGCCCCAGAACACGGTGGTCTGGACGGCCACGCCCGACGGCGTGCCGGCCAAGGACGCGGTCTGGCCCGATGCCGGCAGCACCTTCTTTGCGAGCTATGAAACCGCTGATGCGTTGACGCCGAATGCACGCCTGCTGACCGACCGCAACCCGGGCAGCGTCACGCGTTTGTTGGCCGAGAGTTTTGCGCGCGAATACGCGGTGCTGTCGCGCCAGCTCGAAGCCGTCTACCAGGCCGGTTTTGTCGAGACGGCAGGTGGGCGTGACCTCGACCAGCTCGCAGCGCTGGTCGGCGTGCAGCGGCGGCGGCGACTGTCGGCAGGTGGTGCGGTGGTCTTCGGCCGCTCGACACCGGCACCCGCCGATGTGACGATCAATGCCGGCACGCGGCTGTCGACTGCGCAGCCGCCCGCGATGCAGTTCGAGACCACCGAAGACCGCACGCTGCAACGTGGCAACCTGAGCGTCGAGGTGCCGGTGCAGGCGCTCGAGCCAGGTGCTGCGGGGGTCGTTGCCGCGGGGGCAATCAGCGTCGTCAACCGGCCGATCCTGGGCATCGAGACGGTGGCCAATTCGCAGCCGACCCGGTTTGCCGGCAGCGATGAGCCCGACGCCGCGCTGCGTGCGCGCACCCGGCGTGCCCACGAAGGCGCCGGCCGCGCGACGACCGGCGCGTTGCTGTCGGCATTGACCACGCTGCCCGGCCTGCGCGAAAAAGATGTGCGCATCGGCGAGGACTACCTGGCGCATCCCGGGGTCGTCAAACTCACCGTGGCGCTGCCCGAGATGTCGAGTGACGCCGAACGGGTCAGCGCCATCGCGCAGGCGGTGGCGCTGATCGAAAGTGCGCGCCCGGTGGGCGTGCGCATCGAACACAACATCGACGCGCCGCTGCCCGCCGGTGCGGCCACGCCCGGTGCCGGTGTCACCGCCGAAGACGGCGCCGAGCCCGTGACGATGGGTGTCACCGACGCCGCAGCGGGCCTGTTTCTCGGCGTCGACGCCAATATCGAGCTGACCCCGGCGAGCCTGGCATTGGCCCCTGAGGCGCGCGCCGAACTCGAGCGCAAGGGCCGCGGAGTCACCGATGCGTTCATCGACGAAGCCGGCATCGGCGAGGCCCTGGTCTACAACCGGCTGGTGGCGCAGTTGATGCAGCTCGAAGGAGTGCTCGATGTCGCCGTCGAGATATTCCCGCAAAACGCGCCCGGCGGCCCGCGTCGGCGCAATGTCGTGCCCGACAACCCGCAGGTGCGCCCCGTGTCCGGTGTCATCGACGTCAGAATAGGCGGCGCGCTGATCATGCTCGACCTGACGCTGGACTTTGCGCTCAAGGGCGCCGGCACGCTGGGCGACCCGGCGACCGCACGCGAGGTCGCCCGCAGCGAGGCGGCCGCGCGCCTGAAGGACGGTGTCGCCGCGCTGGCCACCGGCGCCACGCTCAACGTGATGCTGCTCAAGGCGATGGTGCCCGACACCGCGACCTATGCGCTGACCGACCTGCATTACCACGCCGAATATGTCGACGCCGGGGTGCGCATCCACCAGCAGGATGTGCAATTGCCGCTGTCGGGGCTGGAGCGGCTGTGGATCCGGCGGGTTGCGTTGACCAGCGGCGGGGTGCTCTGAGATGACAGCTCCACGCTCGCTTCACTCGCTGCCCGCCAAGGGGGCGTCTCATTCCCTTCGGGCGGCCGGGCGGTCCTGAGATGACGAGCGCAGGCTTCAGCCTCCAGCGCGCGAGCATCCCCCTGGGGGATCGACAGACGTACCCGTTTGGCGAGGGGCTCGCATGACCCTTTCGGCCCGCGCAGCGGCGATCCTGGGGCGCTTTCCAGCGCACCTGGAAGCGGCGCGCCCGGGCAAGCTGCTCGGCGAGGTCGTGACTGCGATCGCGATCGACCTCGATACGCTGGCCGCGGCGCTCGCCGCGGTGCGCCGCGCGCATCGTTTGGCCGATGCCGACGAGTTGGCCGACCTCTGGCGCATCGCTGCGCTGCACGGTATGGGCAGGCCTGAGTTCGAGATCCTGCTCGGACGCCATCGGCGTGCACATGAGTTGCTGAATGCGCTCGTAGCGGCGGTCGACGACAGCGGCCGCGAGAGCGCTGCCGATGCGCTGTCGATGCTCTGGGCTTTGCAGGCACCGACACCGCGCCTGCCGCTGTTTGCCGATCCGGCCGCGCCGACCGACACCGCCCGCGCGGCGGCGCGTATGGCCACCCAGGTGCGCACGACGCTGCGCCACGCTGCGGTGACCGGAGCGGTGCGTACACGCATCGCCGAAGCCTGCGCTATCCATGCCGACGGCAACGGCACCGTGATGGCCTTGATGCGCGGCGCGGCGAATGCGTTGGATTTGGATCTCGGCGACGTGATGCACAGCGCCGACCGCTACTGGCATGCAGCCCGGGTCAACGATCGGTTGCGTCTGGCGCGTGACGTGCCGGGTGCTGCGGGTGCTGCGGGTGCGGCGGGCACGAGCGTCGACGAGCCGCTTGCAGTCGCCGAAGAGCTGCTCGGCATCGAAGAAAACCCGCTCTGGCGCGCGGAGACCGACAACGCGCCGCGTCGGCATGCCGAGCTGTTCACTGAAACGCGGCGCGGCTTCGAGCGCGCGCTGTTGCAGGTGCGCGTCACCGGCGAGGGCGAGCGCACGCTGGGCCCGATGCTCGTCAACCGCGACGAAGGCCATGGCATCGGCTACAGCGGCGTGGTCGGCAATGGCGAGTTGCTGGTCTTCAACGAAGACGGCCGAGTGCTGCTCGACGATGCCGATGTCACGTCGATGGCCTACGCCTGGCAGGGTGCATGTTTTGCCGGCGACGATGCATCCACCGACAGCGACTTTGTCTTTGATGGCCCCGGGCTTGACCCGCGGCGAAAGAAGGCAACTTTTGTGACCACGACGCCGATCAACGGCCTGGACCGCGAAGCGATGTATCCGTCCGACGGCGCGAGCTTGGCCGTGCCGGGCATCGCCGTCGGTGTCACGCGGCTGGCCTTTTTTGTCGCCGAAGCGCATTTTGCGTCGCTCGACCCCAGCCCCGGCGGGCCGCGCAGCGTGACGCCGCGCATCGGCGCCGCGGTCTTCGACAGCGCGGTCTTCGCGCCGCCGCCGTTGCCGCGTACCGCGTCGGCGCGTGTCGCGCTGTCGTGGCTCGAACACCGCGCATTTGCAGTGCGCCTGCTGGTGCCGCCGCGTTTTCGCCGATGGCGCAGCGACGACGCCGATGGTGTGTTGACGCTGCAGGCCGTGGCCCGCGCGCTGGAGCGGTTTCGCCCGCTCGGCGTCGAGCTGCGCGTGGAGTACATCGACGACCGCTGGTCGTTGGGCGGCGGCACGTTGACCAGCGGCGTCGACGACGACCTGATTGAAAGCCTGCGTGCAGGCACCGTGTTGTGGCCCGCTCCGGTGGAGCCTGAGGCATGAACCCAAGGCGGCGATCCGCCAGGAGAGACAGACCATGATTTTCGACCCTCCATTCATCAAGAAGCTCGCGAGTGCCGGCGAGCCCGTCACCGCGCAGGCCTGGAACGACATGGCCAACGCGCTGGGTCAGGTGCACACGCACCTCGAAAGTACCGAGGCCACCGCGCTGCGCGTGCAGGTCACGACGGCGGATGTCGATCTGGCCGGCGTGCGCGTCACCGCAGTGCGCGACGACGGCATCGCGATTGACGCGGTGGCACCGGTGACGCCGGGCACGGCGCATATGTTTGCCGGCCTGCGCCCCGGGCCGTATGCGCTGCGTGTCGAAGCACCGGGTTATCAGAGCGCGACGCTGAACGTCACCGCGCCAGAAGCCGCGGTGCAGAACGTCGCGCTGGTCGCCAGCGGCGCCTTCATGCCGCAGGTTTTTGGCTTGACGCTGCTCGAAGCGCTGGCCGAACTGGCCGCGGCGCAGATCGCGGTCTCGCGCATCCTGGATGTCACCGGCACCGATGTGCCGACCGCCAACCCGGGCTCGCAGTACAACAGTGCGCGGGTATTGATGCAGGTGCCGCACGATGGCACGCCGGTGCCCACCGGCCAGAGTGTCCAACTCGTCATCGCAGCCGCATTGATTGCGCAGGCGAGTGTCGAGATCCCGCCGCTGACCGGCCTGTCGCTGGCCGAAGCACAGAAGGCGCTCGAAGCGCTGGGTCTGGTGCTCGGCAAGGTCGTGACCAAACAGACGCGGCCGGCCTGAGCCGCCGCGCGAGCCAGCCACCGATTGAATTTTTGTTAGTCCAGGAGGCCCCATGCCAAGCAAGATTTTCACCGGCAAGACATCGTTTTTGCAGGCCAACAAGGTCCGAGTCGAGGTCGACGACAAACCCGCCGTCGCGCAGGTCGTGCGCGAAGGTTTCCAGGTCCCGGCGGTGCAGTTCAATGCCCAGGCGGCGGAGTTTTTCCTCGGCAACCTGGATGTCATCCAGCCGCGCCAGACGCCGCGTGTGGTGTCGCAGAGCATCAAGCCGGGCACCAAGGTCACCGCCGGCACGGTGGTCGACCTGACGCTGGCGCCGCCGAGCACGATCCCGTTTGGCATCTTCGACAACGTGCACCGCGACCTGCGCGAGCGCAACATCTCGGTGCTGGTCGACGGCATCCTGCAGGACAACACGACCCGCCAGTCGCTGCTGAAATACGACAAGGCCGCCGACGTGCCCCAGGCCGAGCGCGCCGCGCTGACAACGCAGTTCATCGCCGCCAACATGGGCATCGACGACGCCGTGCCCGAGACCAGTTTCGAGGCCGCGTTCAATTCGGCGCGCGGCGCGCTGGCGTTCAAGTGAAGC
>JAYUSP010000206.1:0-6080 GCA_043755615.1 Betaproteobacteria bacterium | reverse complement strand
CCACCGGCACCATCGTGATCACGCCGCGAAAGACATAGCCGATGCCGATCGTCAACATCACGATCGAAAACGCCGGCTGGCCCAGGATCGGGCGGATCACTGCACGTTCGGTGAGGTAACCAAAGGCCGCCATCGCGGTGATCGACGCAGGTACCGAGAGCCAGAACGGCATGCCCATGAAGGTCATGCTCGCCAGCCCGCAGAACGCGCCGAGCATCATCAAGTCGCCCTGGGCGAAGCTGACGGTTTCGGTGGCCTTGTAGATGAGCACGAAGCCCAATGCGATGAGCCCGTAGATGCAACCCTGCGCGATGCCGGCGATCAGCAACTGGACGATCTGCAACGGGGTTCCTGTTCGAGATAGCAGCCGCCGGATGCGGCCGAGGAATTCAAACACAGGCCGCCGGCCATCGAGATACGGCGTGACCCTGATCTGGCTCGCCAGAGGCACTTCGCCGCCGCGGGCCTCTTGAGTTGTCACGCACGGCCCCTATAATTGACTTGCTAGCACTCATCAAGCACGAGTGCTAACGGTCCGACAGCCTGCGCCGCAGGCGCCGGGTCGATGCATGTAAATGAGCGCTAACTTTCTGCGCCCACCTTGCACAACCTGCGTGAACCCTCTTCAGGAGCTCTCTATGAAACTGCGTCCTCTGCACGATCGTGTGATCGTCAAGCGTCTCGAAAATGAAACCAAGACCGCCTCGGGCATCGTCATCCCCGACAACGCCGCCGAAAAGCCCGACCAGGGCGAAGTGCTGGCCGTCGGCCCGGGCAAGCGCAACGAAAAGACCGGCGACTTCATCGCCCTGAACATCAAGGTCGGTGACCGCGTGCTGTTCGGCAAGTACTCGGGTCAGACCGTCAAGGTCGATGGCGACGAGCTGCTTGTGATGAAAGAAGACGACCTGTTTGCTGTCGTCGAAAAGTGATTTGCCACAGGCAAATCACTTTCGTCGCAGGCTAACTTGGCGCCGCCAAGTTAAGGCCCGAGAGGGCCGGCCGTAGACAGAACAATTTCCCGGCGCAAGCCGGCACCTCAGAATTTTGGAGCAAGACAAATGGCAGCAAAAGACGTAATTTTTGGCGCTGACGCGCGCCACCGCATGGTCGAGGGTGTGAACATCCTGGCCAACGCCGTCAAGGTGACCCTGGGCCCGAAGGGCCGCAACGTGGTCCTCGAGCGTAGCTTCGGCGCCCCCACCGTGACCAAGGACGGTGTTTCGGTGGCCAAGGAAATCGAGCTCAAGGACAAGCTCCAGAACATGGGCGCGCAGATGGTCAAGGAAGTTGCTTCCAAGACCAGCGACAACGCCGGTGACGGCACCACCACCGCCACCGTGCTGGCCCAGGCGATCGTTCGCGAAGGCATGAAATACGTCGCCGCGGGCATGAACCCGATGGACCTGAAGCGGGGCATCGACAAGGCCGTGATCGCGCTGGTTGAAGAGCTGAAGAAAGCCTCCAAGGCGACAACGACGAGCAAGGAAATCAGCCAGGTCGGCTCGATCTCGGCGAATGCCGACGACTCGATCGGCGAGATCATCGCCAAGGCGATGGACAAGGTCGGCAAGGAAGGTGTCATCACCGTTGAAGACGGCAAGAGCCTGGACAACGAACTCGACATCGTCGAAGGCATGCAGTTCGACCGCGGCTACCTGTCGCCCTACTTCATCAACAACCCCGAAAAGCAGAGCGCGATCCTCGAAGGCGCCTATGTGCTGCTCTACGACAAGAAGATCAGCAACATCCGCGACCTGCTGCCGACGCTGGAGCAAGTTGCCAAGAGCGGCCGCCCGCTGCTGATCATTGCCGAAGAAGTTGAAGGCGAAGCTCTGGCGACCCTGGTCGTCAACACCATCCGCGGCATCCTGAAGGTTGTCGCCGTCAAGGCGCCGGGCTTCGGCGACCGTCGCAAGGCGATGCTCGAAGACATCGCCATCCTGACCGGTGGCAAGGTCATCGCCGAAGAAGTCGGCCTGACGCTGGAGAAGGTCACGCTGGCCGACCTCGGCCAGGCCAAGCGGGTTGAAGTCGGCAAGGAAAACACGACCCTCATCGACGGCTCGGGCAAGGGCGACGACATCCAGGCGCGGGTCAAGCAGATCCGCGTCCAGATCGAAGAAGCGACCAGCGACTACGACCGTGAAAAGCTGCAAGAGCGCGTGGCCAAGCTGGCCGGCGGCGTGGCAGTGATCAAGGTCGGTGCCGCCACCGAAGTCGAGATGAAAGAGAAGAAGGCACGTGTCGAAGACGCCCTGCACGCCACGCGCGCAGCGGTTGAAGAAGGCATCGTCGCCGGTGGTGGCGTGGCGCTGCTGCGCGCCCGTCAGGCGGCTGGCACGATCAAGGGCGACAACCACGACCAGGAAGCCGGCATCAAGATCGTGCTGCGCGCGGCCGAAGAGCCGATGCGCATCATCGTGGCGAATGCCGGTGACGAGCCGAGCGTGGTCGTCAATGCGGTGCTGGCTGGCACCGGCAACTTTGGCTACAACGCCCAAACCGGTGGTTATGGCGACATGATCGAGATGGGCATCCTGGACCCGACCAAGGTCACCCGCACGGCGCTGCAAAACGCCGCGTCGGTGGCCTCGCTGATGCTCACGACCGAAGCCATGGTCGCTGAAGCGCCGAAGGACGAATCCGGCGCCGGTGGTGGCATGGGCGGTGGCATGGGCGGCATGGGCGGCATGGGCGGTATGGACATGTAAAGAAAATCCAAAGCCCCGCGCCTCACGACGCGGGGCTTTGGTGCCCACCGAAAGCCCGCGTCGAAAATACGCGAGCCTTTGGTGCCCACCGAAAGCCCGCGTCGAAAATACGCGAGCCTTTGGTGCCCACCGAAAGCCCGCGTTGCAAAACGCGGGCTTTTTTCTTGGATCGACGGCGTTTTTTCAGCCCGATAATCCCGCGCGGAGACCCCATGCGCGTTAAGCCCACACTGCAGAATTTCATCGACGACGAGTTGATGCGCGCGCCGCTGGTCGCCGAGCAGGCGATCGAGGGCACGCTCGAAGCGCTTAGCCGCATGGCCAGCACGATGAGCCCTGGCGAGCGCGCGATCGCCGGCGACCTGAGCAGCGCGCTGCGCAAACACCGCACCCGCTTGAGCGCGGCCTACAGCGAATCGCTGCGCGCCGAAGTTGCCGCCGAACTGCGGCGCGGCGGCCAGGCTGCCGAGGCCACGCCGAGTGGGATGGCACGTTTCGACACCGAGTTGCGCCTGGTCGACGAAGAGGCCGTCGCCTCCGATGTCGAGGTCGCGCGCACCGTCGAAGCGATCAGGAGCACGGCCGAATTCGAGCTGCGCGAACTCGCCACCTTCACCTCGGCGCTGGCCGGCGACATGGACGTTGCGGTCGATCACAACCCCGTGCGCGCCGACACCCATGCGCGCGCTTTGTGGGTCGCCGCACAGGGTCTGCCGCTGTCCGGCGCCTACAAGATCATGTTCATGCGCCACGCCTCGCTGCCGCTGGCGCAGGTGCTGCGCAAGGCCTATGCCTCAGCCTGCCGGCGGCTCGAAGATGGCGGCGTCGAGCCCGGCGCCTACCGCACTGTGATCCTGGCCGCTGGCGCACGCGGCGGGCGCACGCTGTCGGACCAGGCGCTGCGCGATATCGCCGCGCAGCTTGCCCACACCAGCAGCGTCGTCAGCGACAAGCAGCGGCTCGAGATCCTCGGCCGCCTGTTCGACTTCGTGCTTGCCGACCGCCTGCTCACGCGGCCGGTGAAGGCCGCCATCTCGCGCTTGCAGACATCGGCGCTGCGCATGGCGCTGCGCGACCCGAAGCTGCTCGACCGCCCCGACCACCCGCTGTGGCTGCTCGTCGACGCGATCGCGGCGCAGGCTGAAGCGCTGCCCGACCCGCCACACCCCGAGCGCATGCGCGCGATCGAACATATCGAAGCCCTGATCGAACATATCGGCCAGCAGGCCGAGCCCGACGCTGAACTTTTCCGCTCGGCGCTCGATCGGCTCGCGGCGTTTGATCGGCAACGGGTTGCGCGCCTGCTGCAAGCGCACGCCGGGCAGATCGAAAAACTGATGCGCCTGGACCACCGCCTCGCGCGCAACGACAGTGGCGCCGAAACCAGCACCGGCGCGCTCGACGTCGCGCAGCTCGACACCGTGCCCGCCGAGCTGCTCGATTCGCTGCCCGAGCCGGCCACGGCCGCGGTCTGGCTCGACGAACGCCGCCCGGGCGACACGCTGCGCCTGTTCCTGCAAGGCCAGTGGCTGCACACGCTGATGCTCTGGCGCGGCGAGATGGGCGAGGTCTGGCTCTTTGCCGATGGCCGCTCCGACATGGTCTGGGCGATCCAGCGCGCGGCCCTGAACCGGCTGCATGCCGAAGGCCTGGCGCAGCCGCTGGTGGCGCGCTCGCTGGTGCACGAAGCGATCGAGGTCATCGCGCCGCGCATCGCCGGCCAACGGCGCTGAAGGCGCGGCACCGACGCCGCTGACGACTGGCGGTTCACTGGCAGTTCACTGGCAGTTCACTGGCAGTTGACCGGCTGTTGAAATTGTGCCGCCGATAATCGGCCGATGTTGCTGCGCCGACTGCATGCCGCCCTGATCTTCAGCCTCGGCATCGCGGCACTGAACGGCGCCACCCCGGTGCGCGCGCAAGACACCGAGCCCAAGGCCGCGGCACCTCGCCCGCGCATCGGCCTGGTGCTGTCGGGCGGCGGCGCACGCGGCCTGGCGCATGTCGGCGTGCTCAAGGTGCTCGAGCGCGAACGGGTGCCGGTGGACATCATCGTCGGCACCTCGATGGGCGCGATCATCGGCGGCCTGTATGCCACCGGCATGCGCGCCGACGAGATCGAGCGCGAATTGCTCGCCGTGCGCTGGGACGATGTCTTCGCGCAGCGGGTCAGCCGCCGCGAGCTGACGCAGCGCCGCAAGGAGCAGGATTTCGAGATCTCCGCGGTGATCGAACTCGGCCTGCGCGACGGCGAACTGCGCCTGCCGCAGGCCGCTGTTTCCAGCCGCGGGCTGGAGTCGCTGCTGCGCCGCTACACGCTGCCGGTGCGCAACATCGAACGCTTCGACAAGCTGCCGATTCCATTTCGCGCCGTCGCCACCGATATGGAAACCGGTGCCGCGGTCGAGCTCGACGGCGGCGACCTCGCCACCGCGCTGCGCTCGAGCATGAGCGTGCCCGGTGTTTTTGCACCCATCGACAGCGGCGGGCGCATCCTCGGCGACGGCGGGCTCGTCAACAACCTGCCGGTCGACATCGCGCGCCGGATGGGCGCCGATATCGTCATCGCGGTGAATGTCGGCACGCCGGTCGGCGGGCGCGAAAGCCTCGGCTCGGTGGTCGGGCTGACGGCGCAGATGATCAACATCCTGACTGAACAGAACGTGCAGCGCAGCGTCGCGCTGCTGCGGGCCGGTGTTGACCTGCATATCAAACCCGATCTCCACACGCTGGGCTCGGGCGACTTCGACAAGACCGTCGAGTTCATCACCCGCGGCAGCGCGGCGGCTGAGGTGAGCCTGCCGCGCCTGGGTGCACTCGCGCTCGACGCCGCCCGGTTTGCCGAATGGGGTGATCAGCACCGGGCGCCGGCACGCGAGCCGGTGCGCCTGGGTTTTGTGGCTTTTGAAGGCACCACGCGCAGCAACCCGCAGCGCCTGGCCGCGCAGCTCGAGTCGCAGCCCGGCCAGACTTTCGACGCCGCCAAGGCCGAGCGTGACGCGCGCCGCCTGGCCGCGAGCGGCGACTACCTGCGCAGCGACTACCGCGTCGTGCGCACGCCGGCCGGCGACGGCCTGCTCTTCGACCTGGACGACAAACCCTGGGGGCCGAACTACCTGCGCATCGGGCTGGATCTGTCGACCGATTTTGCCGGCCGCAGCGCTTTCAACCTCAAGCTCGCGCACGACCGCCACTGGCTCACGCCCAGCGGCACCGAATGGCGCAACCGGCTCAACCTGGGCGAGTCGCCGATGCTGTCGACCGAGCTCTACCACCCGCTGAACTGGTCGAACAAACTCTCCGAAGACTGGTTCGTATCGGGTTGGGCGGCGGCCGAGAGCCGGCGCGTATCGATGTACACGCTGG
>JAYUSP010000205.1:0-6092 GCA_043755615.1 Betaproteobacteria bacterium | reverse complement strand
GCGGCGCCGAACCAAAAGCGCTCTGGTACTTCTCCGATGTCATCGCGGCCGATCCCGCCGAGAAACCCGACCCCGGCTACCCGCAGCGTCGGCAAGAGGCGGCGCGGCTCCAGGCCCTGACCTTCATCGATGGCGACCTCGGCCAGTTGCTGCCCGGCGTTTCCCACAGCGGCCGTTTCGACGACCGCCTGCTGGTGCCGCCGGCTACCAGCGGTGCGCCTCGTTTGTCGAGCCAATGGGTACGCGCCAATGTGCAGCCTTCGGAGCGCTACGTGCAAGCACCCCACAACACCACGCAGCACCGCTTGGCGCCCTGGGAATCGGGCATCGCCGGGGTGGTGCTGGCCGGCGACTGGACTTACAACGGGCTCAACGTCGGTTGTGTCGAAGCAGCGGTGATGAGCGGCAAGCTCGCGGCGAACACGGTGCAGGGCAAGGCTGACAAGAGCGAAGGCGTGATCGGCTATTTCAAGCGCTGACGGGCTGGCTCCGGCCGGCGATTGGCGCAGGTGGCGCCAAGACAGACCGCGCGCGCGGTCGCCCACCGCCGGCCCCTAAGATCGGGCATGCCCTTGATGAATGTGCTCGGCATCGAATCGTCCTGCGACGAAACCGGTGTCGCCCTGGTGAGTTCAGCGCGTGCCGACATGGCCGACGTCGCTGGCGCTGGCGCTGGCGCTGTCGCCGTGCCGCGGCTGCGGGCGCATGCGCTGCACAGCCAGGTGCAGATGCATCAAGCCTACGGCGGGGTGGTGCCCGAACTGGCGTCGCGCGACCATATCCGACGTGTCGTGCCGCTGACGCGCCAGGTGCTCGCTGCGGCCGGCGCCTCGCTGCACGATATCGATGTCATCGCCTTCACCCGTGGCCCGGGCTTGGCCGGCGCGCTGCTCGTCGGCGCCGGTTTTGCGGTCGCGCTGGCTGCGGCTTTGGGCAAACCGACGCTCGGCGTGCACCATCTCGAAGGCCATCTGCTGTCGCCGTTTTTGTCTGCCGACCCGCCGCAGTTTCCGTTTGTCGCGCTGCTCGTGTCGGGTGGCCACACCCAGTTGATGCAGGTCGATGCGGTCGGCGCCTATACGCTGCTCGGCGAGACCATCGACGATGCCGCCGGCGAGGCTTTCGACAAGTCCGCCAAGCTGCTCGGTCTGGGGTATCCGGGCGGGCCGGCGCTGGCGCGGCTGGCCGAGTTTGGCGATGCAACCGCGTTTGCTCTGCCGCGGCCGCTGCTGCACAAGGCGAACCTTGATTTTTCTTTCGCCGGCCTGAAGACCGCGGTGATGACTCAGCACCGCCGGCTGGGCCCGAATGTCTGCGAGCAGTCGCGTGCCGATCTCGCCGCCAGCACCCAGGCCGCGATCGTCGACGTGCTGGTCGCCAAATCGATGCGCGCGCTGCAACAGACCGGGCTGCGCCGCATCGTTGTTGCCGGCGGCGTCGGCGCGAACGCACATTTGCGCAGCGAACTCAACGCCGCCTGTGCGCAGGCCGGCGTGCGGGTGCACTACCCCGAGTTGGACCTGTGTACCGACAACGGCGCAATGATCGCGCTGGCCGCGGCGATGCGCATCGGCGCCGGGCTGGCCGGCGCCGAACTTGCAGCCAGCGACAACACGTTCGACGTGCGCCCGCGCTGGCCGCTGGCACAAATCAGTTGATCGTCAGCTCGTTGGCTTGGGGCTTGAGCTTCCTGGCCAGCGTCAAGGTCAGCACCCCGTTTTCCAACTGCGCCTGCGATGCCGACGGGTCAACTTCTACCGGCAGCGTCAGGTTGCGTGCATAACGTTTCACCTGGCGCTCACGATAGACCGGGCGCGCGCCTTGGGCGCCTTGTGCACCTTCGTCGGCGGGCTTGGCCTGCGCCTGCACGCTGACATGGTTGCCGTCGATCGAGACCTTGACATCGCTCTTGGCAACGCCGGGCAGGTCGATCTGGACCGTCCAGCCTTCGCTCGATTCGATGACGTCGAGCGCCGGGCTTGATGCGGCCGCGGTGTCGAGGCAGCGCTCGGCAAGGCGCTCGTCGAACAGGCGTGCGATGTCGTTTGAGCGGCGGGGTGCGTGGTAGAGGAACATGCAGATCTCCTGGATAAAATCGAAGTAAACGATGCAGCTCAATTGGCATCGACCTGCCGCGTTTCAAGTCCCTGCCAAAACATCGCCACCAGCCGGAAGCCGCCGATGCGCCCGATCATTCAGTCGCTGCCCGGCTCGCTGATCCGCGAGGTCGCCAATGCTGCGCTCGGCCGCAGCGATGTGCTTGCGTTCTGGTTCGGCGAGAGCGACGAGCCGACGCCAGAGCCGGTGCGCGCCGCGGCCGCCGAGTCGCTGCTCGCCGGCGAGACCTTCTATTCGCACAACCTCGGCCTGGCTGAGTTGCGCGAAGGAATCGCGCGCTATATGTCGGCGTTACACGCGCCGCTCGACGGTGCTGGCTTGGATATCGACCGCATCGCAGTCACCTCGTCGGGCGTCAGCGGCCTGATGTTGGCGATGCAGATGCTCGCCGGCCCGGGCGACGAGGTCGTCGCGGTGACACCGGTGTGGCCCAACCTCACCGCGCAGCCGGTGATCCTGGGCGCGCGCGTGACGCGGCTGCCGCTGCGGGTGCGAGGTGATGGTGCGTTCGCGCTCGATCTCGATGCGCTGCGCACGGCGGTCACGCCGGCGACAAAGATCCTGCTCGTCAACGCGCCAAACAACCCGACCGGCTGGACTCTCACCCGCGCCGAGCAGATTGCCATCGTCGACCACTGCCGGCGTACCGGCACCTGGATCGTTGCCGACGAGGTCTACGAGCGCCTGTATTTCGGGCCCGGTGCCGCAGCGCCGAGTTTTCTCGATATCACCAGCGCCGACGACCGGCTGGTGGTCGTGCACAGTTTTTCGAAGAGCTTCCTGATGACGGGCTGGCGCCTGGGCTGGCTCGTGTTGCCCCGCGGCCACCTCAACACGATCGGCAAGCTGATCGAGTTCAACACCTCTTGCGCGCCGGTCTTCGTGCAGCGCGGCGCGCTGGCGGCGCTGGCCGGGGCGAATGATTCTGTGCCGCCGTTGCGCGAGCACTTGCGCGCCTGCCGCGACCGGCTGGTGGCCGGGCTGTCGCTGCTACCCGGGGTCCAGGTGGCGGCGCCGGTGGGCGGGATGTACGCCTTTTTCCGCGTCGAGGGGCAGGCGGATTCACTGGCACTTGCCAAACATCTGGTGGCCACGCAGGGCCTGGGTCTGGCCCCTGGCGCCGCCTTCGGCCCCGAGGGTGAAGGCTGGCTGCGCTGGTGTTTTGCGTCGCGCGACCCGGCGCGCCTGGACGTCGGGCTGCAGCGGCTGGCCCAAGCGCTGCACGTTGCTTGAGCTAGAATCGACGAGTTTTGCGCCGCCGACAGGCGGTGCAGAGCAACAGCACGGCGCGGGTCGGTTTCACCCGCGTTCGCAAGTCCACAGGGCATTGGCGCAGCCGCCGCAGCCCCGGAAACCGCAACTGTCGCGCTTTGCAGCGCTGGCCGTCGGCGGATCTTCCGTTTCACCAGGAACTCCAGATGTCGATGAATGCCACCGCCGTAGCCGAAGTCATCAAGTCCAATGCGCGCGGCGCAGCGGACACCGGCTCCCCCGAAGTCCAGGTTGCGCTGCTCACCGCGCGCATCAATGAACTTGCGCCGCACTTCAAGGCGCATATGAAAGACCACCACAGCCGCCGCGGCCTGCTGAAGATGGTCAACCAGCGCAAGCGCCTGCTGTCCTACCTGAAGGACAAGGACGCCGAGCGTTACACCGCGTTGATCCAGAAACTCGGCCTGCGCAAGTAAAGACGCATCGAGCCCCGCGCACGAAACCAAAAGCGAAGTGCGCCGGGGCTCGGTTCAATCCGGAGCCGATCGAAGACCGAGCAACTGCTGTGTCATTCCAAAGCGCCTGTGCAGCAGGTTTTCTGGAATGGCATCGTTGTCTCGGCTCACAAGCTCCAAGCCTGAAACCGGCGCAGGCTCCCAACGCGCCGCATCCGTGGAGAATAGTTTCATGAGCCTGTTCAACAAAGTCAGCAAGACCTTCCAATGGGGCCCGCATTCGGTGACCATGGAAACCGGCGAAATCGCGCGCCAGTCCACCGGCGCGGTGCTGGTCGATATCGAAGGCACGGTGGTCCTGGCGACCGTCGTCGCGCGCACTGAAGCCAAGCCGGGGCAGGATTTTTTCCCGCTCACGGTGGATTACATCGAGAAGACCTACGCCGCCGGCAAGATCCCGGGCAGCTTCTTCAAACGTGAAGGCCGGCCGAGCGAACTTGAGACGCTGACCAGCCGCCTCATCGACCGCCCGCTGCGCCCGCTCTTCCCGGATGGCTTCTTCAATGAAGTCCAGGTCGTCATCCATGTGCTCAGCCTGAATCCTGAAGTGCAGGCCGATATCGCCGCGCTGATCGCGTCCAGCGCCGCCGTCGCGATCAGCGGCATCCCGTTCAACGGCCCGGTGGGCGCCGCACGGGTGGGCTACATCAATGGCGAATACGTGCTCAACCCGGGCCGTGCGCAGCTCACCGAGAGCAAGCTCGACCTCATCGTCGCCGGCACCGAAGCGGCCGTGCTGATGGTTGAGTCCGAAGCCGACCAATTGAGCGAAGAAATCATGCTCGGCGGCGTCGTCTTTGGCCACGACATGAGCCGCGTCGCGATCAATGCGATCCACGAACTCGTGCGCGACGCTGGCAAGCCCGAATGGCTGACTGCGGGCACCTGGGTGCCGCCGGCCAAGGACGAGGCCTTCATCGGCCAGGTCAATACGCTGGCCGAAGGCCCGTTGCGTGCGGCTTATCAGATCCGCAGCAAGCAGGCGCGCACCAAGGCCTGCCGCGAAGTCACGTCCAGCGTGATCGCCGCACTCAAGGCCGATGGTGTCGAATTTGACAAGGTCGCGGTCGAAGGCCTGCTCTTCGACATCGAAGCGCGCATCGTGCGCAGCCAGATCCTGGCCGGCGAGCCGCGCATCGATGGGCGCGACACGCGCACCGTGCGGCCGATCGAGATCCGCACCGGCGTGCTGCCGCGCACCCACGGCTCGGCGCTGTTCACACGCGGCGAGACGCAGGCGATCGCGGTCGCCACGCTGGGCACCGCACGCGACGCGCAACGCATCGACGCCCTTGCCGGGGACTACGAAGACCGCTTCATGATGCACTACAACATGCCCCCGTTTGCGACCGGCGAAACCGGCCGCGTGGGCAGCCCCAAGCGCCGCGAAATCGGCCATGGCCGCCTCGCCAAGCGCTCGCTGATCGCGGTGCTGCCGTCGGTGGAGGAGTTTCCGTACACGCTGCGTGTAGTCAGCGAGATCACCGAATCCAACGGCTCGTCGTCGATGGCCTCGGTCTGCGGCGGCTGCCTGGCGCTGATGGACGCCGGCGTGCCGATGAAGGCGCACGTGGCGGGCATCGCGATGGGCCTGATCAAGGACGGCAACCGCTTCGCGGTGCTGACCGATATCCTGGGTGACGAAGATCACCTGGGCGACATGGACTTCAAGGTCGCCGGCACCACCGCCGGCGTCACCGCGCTGCAGATGGACATCAAGATCCAGGGCATCACCAAAGAGATCATGCAGGTCGCACTGGCGCAGGCCAAGGAAGCGCGGCTGCATATCCTGGGTGTGATGGTCGAGTCGATGGGCGTGGCCAAGGCCGAGGTCAGTCAGTTCGCGCCGCGCCTGTACACGATGAAGATCAACCCGGAGAAGATTCGCGACGTCATCGGCAAGGGCGGCTCCACGATCCGCGCGCTGACCGAAGAAACCGGCTGCACGATCGATATCAACGAAGACGGCACGATCACGATCGCTTCGACCGACGCCGACAAGGCCGAGTTCGCCAAGAAGCGCATCACCGAGATCACCGCCGAAGCCGAGATCGGCAAGGTCTACGAAGGCCCGATCACCAAGCTGCTCGACTTTGGCGCGCTGGTCAATATCCTGCCTGGCAAGGACGGCCTGCTGCACATCAGCCAGATCGCTTTCGAGCGTGTTGAAAATATCGGCGACTACCTCAAGGAAGGTCAGATCGTGCGTGTCAAGGTCCTGGAGACCGACGAAAAAGGCCGCATCAA
>JAYUSP010000204.1:0-6096 GCA_043755615.1 Betaproteobacteria bacterium | reverse complement strand
CCCACGGCCTGCAATGCACCGACGCCGACGACCAGCCCTTCATTGACTTGGCGATCCACGCCGGCGCGCGCTGGCTGTTCAGCCGCGACCGGGCGGTGCTCAAGCTGGCGCGCCGCGCCGCCGCGTTTGGTTGTTCGATCGCCACCGCGGAACAGCTGCTCAAGGTGTAAATCGCGCCCGACATTTGATGCCAGCCGGAATCTCGCCCTTCGGATTGGGCAACTCGAGCCGCACGCCAAAAGTGCCGCTGGCCGAATCGACGACGCGGTCGACGATGGCCACCGTCGCCGGATAGCGCCCGCTGAGCGGCGCCTCGGCATCGACCATCGCCTTGGAGCCTGGCTTGAGCTTGCCGTACATCGCCACCGGCAGCACCACTTCAACCCGCAGCGGATGCGTCTGCGCCAGGCGCAGGATCGGCCGCGCACCTTCGCCGGCCTGGGCAACTTCGCCGACCCCTTGCAGCCGCTCGGTGACAACGCCGGTGAACGGGCTGCGCAGGCGCCGCTGCTCGACGAGTTCGGTCAGCCGGCGCTGTTCGATCACCGCGAGCCGCTGGTTGTCGCGGGCCTCGACGAGATTCGCTTCGGCCACGCGCATCTCGGCCAGCGAATCGTCGCGGTCCTGGTGGGCAATGAACTTCTCCTTGACCAGCTCGTCGCGGCGCTGGAATTTTTCTTTTGTCGACAGCAGCCGGCTCTCGGCGCTCTTGAGCTGGCCTTCCATCACCGCGCGGAAGCGCGCACCTTCGAGCGAAGCCCGTTCGGCCGCGGTATCGAGCTCGACCAGGATCTGCCCCTTGCGCACCTCCGAGCCGCGCTCGACGTGGATCACGTCGATGCGCCCTTCGACCGCGCTGCGCAACTCGATGCGCTGCATCGGTTCGATCAGACAGGCATAGCCCGCATCCCCCGACTGCGCCATCGCGCCGGGTGGCAAGACGAGCAGGGCCAGACAAACGGGGCGGAAAAACCGATGCAGCGAGCGGTACAGCCAGCGGTGCAGTGAACGGTGCCATGCTGAGTTCATACGGGTGTGCCTGAAATGGACAACATCTGGTCGAGATTTCGATCCTGTTTGAGCGTATCGCGCCGCGTGCGGGCGTGCATCGATTCGGCGCGCGACTGCGCCGCGCTGCGCGTGCGGCCGAGCCACAGCGCCGCAGCATCGGGCTGCGCGCCGTGCGCCCAGCGCAACATCTTCAACTCGTTGCCGCCATGCTGGCGGAAGAGTTCGTCGTCCAGGCTGACGATGGCCACTGCGGTGCCGGGGTCGCCCTGGCGCGCACAGCGCCCGATGAGCTGGCGGTCGATGCGCGGCGACTCGTGAAATTCGGTCAGTACCACACACAGGCCGCCGTGGGCCGCGACGCCGGCACCGAGCGAGATGTCGGTGCCACGGCCGGCCATGTTGGTGGCCACGGTGACGGCGCCCGGCGCACCGGCGCCCGCGATGATGGCCGCCTCTTCGGCGTCCTGGCGTGCATTGAGCACCGCATGCGGCAGGCGGTAGCCGTCGAGCACGCGGCTCAGGGCCTCCGACGCGGCGAGCGACTTGGTGCCCACCAGCACCGGCTGGCCGGCACGATGGCGCTCTTCGACAAAGCGCGCCACCTCGTCCCACTTGGCGGCTGCGTCAGCACACAGCCGGTCGCGCAGCCGAATCCGCGCGCCCGGCCTGTGCGTGGGCACCGCCACCGTTTCCAGCCGGTAGGTCGCGGCCAGTTCGCTGGCCATCTCACGCGCGGTGCCGGTCATGCCGGCCAGGCGCAGATAGCGGCAGAAAAACCGCTGGTAGGTGATACGCGCCAGCGTCTGCGTCTGCTCCGACAGCTCGACACCTTCCTTGGTCTCGATCATCTGGTGCAGGCCCTGCTCCCAACTCCGCCCGGGCAGCACGCGACCGGTGTACTCGTCGATGATCTGGATCTTTTTTTCGGGGTCGATCAGGTACTGCTGGTCGCGCTTGAAAAGGTGGGTTGCGCGCAGCGCCTGCACGAGCAGATGCTCGCGGGCATGTGCTGCCGGCCACGGTGCCCCGAGTCCGGCGCAGCGGCTTGCCGCTTCGTCGCGGCCGGCGTCGGTCAAACGCAATTCGCGCCGGCCAGCGTCGATCACGTAATGCGCCTCGGGCAACAACGCTGCGGCCAGCGCCAGCGCCTGCGGCAACGCCGCGGCGTACTCCATGACGCCGGCTTTTTCAGCCAGGATCAGCGGCGTGCGCGCTTCGTCGATGAGGATGCTGTCGGCTTCGTCGATGATCGCGAAGTGCAGGCCGCGCAGCAGCGGCGCCGCAGCGTTGTCACCAAACAGCCGCCGCGCGCTCAACTGCGCGGCACTGGCACGGCCGCGCGCGGCAACACGGTCACGCAGGTAGTCAAAGACGAGTTCCTTGTTGGTGCAGTAGGTGATGTCGGCGGCGTACGCGATCATCCGGTCGCGGCGCTCGACGCCGTGGCGCACGACACCCACCTGCAGTCGCGCGAAGGCATACAGCGGCTGCAAATGATCGGCATCGCGCCCGGCGAGGTAGTCGTTGACGGTGACGACATGCACCGGCACACCGGCCGCCGCCGCCACGCAGGCGGCCAGGCCCGCGGTCAGCGTCTTGCCCTCGCCGGTCTGCATCTCGGCCAGGCGGCCTTGCAGCAGGGCCATCGCGCCGAACAACTGCGCCGGATAGGGTTGCATGCCCAGCGTGCGCCGCGCCGCTTCACCCACGAGCAGCAGCACGCGGCGCAGCGCGGCTTCGTTCAAGTCGCGCGTCGCAGTGACGGCATGGCCGCGCAGTTGCGCGCGCAAGTCGTCGTCGGCCAGCGCGCGCAGCGCCGGTGTTTCGATGTCGAGCGCCGCGGCGAAGCGCGCGACTTCCCGCGCCGCGGGCGTGGCCAGCCAGCGCCTGACTCTTGAGACCAGGCCGAGCGCCAACCGATCGGGCGCCGAGGTCGATTTGTCTTCGCGCTCGGGGAAGGCCGTTCGCGCAAGTCGCAAGCTGCTAGACATGGGCGTCAGGCATCGGCGGCAAGTCAAGCGACAGCATCGGCAACCGCATCGCTGCGTCCGTCAGACCTGGAAAAACGACAAAAACGCCCGCCGCAGCGCGCGCACCGCGCGCAGGCCGACGGCCTCGGGCTCGTGCTCGAAGCGCACGTGCACGCGGCTGCCCAGGTACCGATGCACCAGCTCGGCGGGCAGCTCGAGCTCGAACTCGAAGACCGATTCGATGGTCGTCAGGCCCTTGCCATCGCGCGGGTCAGTCGCCACTACACCGCCGCCCGAGCTGCCGAGCACCGCACTGGGCAACTGGCGCGCCCCGGCCGGCACGCCGCGCCGCAAGGTGGCGCCGATGGTCTCGCCCGGCGCCTGCGGCAGGCGCACTTCGACGCCTCGCGTGCCCAGGCGCACCGGGTCGATATCGGCCTGCGTGACGACGACGCGCACCAGCGGCGCGTCAGCGGTGCGCAGATAGCCCAGCACCTCGCCCTTGCGCACAAAACGCCCGGGCAGGTCGGTCGGCCGGTCCATCATCAAAGTGCCGGCGGCCGCGGCGCGCAGCGTCAGGTGCTGGACTTCGTCTTCCAGCCGCGCCAGCGCAGCCTGCTCGCGCGCGGCCTCCTGTTCAAGCTGCTGCACCTTGGACTGCGACACCAGCCACGCGGCATCGACCTGCGCCGAGATCTCGTCAACCCGTGCGTGTTGCACCTGGATGCGCGCGGCCAGCCCGGGCTCGACACTCTCGACCACCGCATCGCCCACCTGCACCGCGGTGCCCGGTGCGGCCAGCACCTGGCGCACAAAACCCGCCGTCTCGGCACGCAGGATGGCGCGCTCGGGCAACCACAGTACGCCTTCGGCATGGGTATGGAAGGGCAGCGGCATCACAAACAGCAGCAGTGCGAGCAACACGCTGCCAATGGCAAAGACGTTGCGGATGCGTTTGCCGCGGTCGGCGTATTGCGGCGCAGTGGCGAGCGCCCGCAGGCCCTTGAAGATCGGCCAGACGACCCCCTGCGCGATCGTCCAGATGCCAAACGCAACGCCGAAGAGAAACAGCTTGCCGGCGATGAAGATCGCGATGCTCAACGATACAAACAAGCGGTAGACATACGACAGCGGCGCGTAAAAAACAAACCAGCGCCGCTCACCGATCGTTGCCGCCGGGCGCTCCGGGTTCTTGACGCGGAACACAAAGGCTTCGGCCAGATACTGCCAATGCCGGTTGGCGCGGGTGCCCAGGTTCGGGATCTCGATCAGATCGGCAAGGATGTAGTACCCGTCGTAACGCAGCAGCGGGTTGGCGTTGAAAAACAGCGTCGTCACGCTCGCCAGCACGGCCACGTTGTAGGCGATCGATCGGGTCAGGCCGGGCTCCAGCCCGAGCCAGAAATAAAACGCGATCGCGGCGATGAAAAGCTCGGTCAGCATGCCCGCGGCGCCGACCAGCGCGCGCTGCCATTTGCTGACAAAAGCCGAAGAGTTGGAGACATCGACAAAAGGCACCGGGTAGCCGGCGAGCAGCATCACACCGGTTTCGTGAACCTCCCCGCCCCGCAGTTTGCAGACCAGGCCATGGCCGAGTTCGTGCAACACCTTCACGAGCGGGAAAAGCACCGCCAGCAACAGCAGGTTGCCGGTGCCGAGCAGCTGTTCGTTGACATTCAGCGTCAGTGCTTTCCACTGCGACGGCAGCACGATCAGCGCCGGCAGCACCACCGCCAGCCAGACCATGACACCGGCCCAGCCATCGAGCGGGCGCAGCCAGCGCGCCAGCGTGGTGAGCAGCTTGTCGGGGTCGTAGAGCGGGATGCGCAGCGCGACCGGGTTGGCGACCCGGCCCATCCATTTGCGGCGCTCGTGTTTGGTGCGGCGCTCGAAGAGCTCGGCGGTATCGGGGGTCACGTCCGCGAGCACCAGGTCCGACGCATGCAACTGACCGAGCAGGCGGATGACATCGTCCTGCGTCGGTGTGCTGTCGTCGACCTTCTCGGTGAGCAGCTCCCAGATCGTGCGCATGTCGCGCCGCCCGTCCATCAAATGGATGATCCGGTACGACGCAAAGTTGAAGCGATGGTGGCGGCCACCGACGCGGTCTTCGAAGATGTACCAGACTTCGCCGCGGTACTCATGGCGGTGGATCTGGACATGGCCACGCAGGCGCGGCTTGATCTCGCGCACGCGGTACCAGTTGTTCGAAAGTAAGGGCCGCGTGCTCACGGTGCTGGCCGGTATGCAGATGCCCAGGCGTAGCTCACGGCATCAACTTCCACCACGCCAGTCGCGCCCAGTCGACGAGCGGGCGCGACCAGGCCCAGAGCAGGCTCGCCTGGCCGGCGTCGATCTTGCCGACACCTTCCATATTCGGGCTCAGGCTCGGCGCGCCGGGCTGGAGCTCGGCCTCGACGCGAAAGTAGTTGTGGCCCTCTTCGGCGACCGACACCGGCGTCAGCTTCTTGACCGTGAAAGCGGTATTGCGGCCGGGCAGGCTGGCGAGCACGAGCTCGCCGCTGGCGCCGACTTGCACATGGCCGATATCACGCTCGTCGACCTTCAAAATCACGCGCCACGAGTCGAGCGGCGCGAGTTCATAGAGCACCTTGCCCAGCTCCAGCGGCGAGCCAAGCTGCTGCGACAAATCGCCCTTGACGACGATGCCGTCGAACGGCGCGGTAACGAGCACCCGCGCGATCTTGCCGAGCACCAGATCAAGCTGCGCACGGGCCTGATTGGCCTGCGCGGCGGCCAGGCGCTGGTCAACGCGGTTGCCCTTGGCCATCGCTTCGCGCTCTTTGCGCAGCGCGACTTCAAGTTCGGATTCCCAGCGCACTTTTTCGAGCAGCAAGTCTTTGTCTTCAAGCCGCGCCAGCAACTGCCCGGCCTTGACGATGTCGCCGGCGCGCGCTGGCGCATCGCGCAAAAAACCTTCAAAAGGCGCGACCACCGAGCGCTGGACCGAGCCTTCGACCTGCGCCTGCGCAGAGATGCGAAACGGCGCCGGGATGACCGCCAGCAGCACCAGCAGCACGGCCACCGCGGCAACCCCGAGCTTGATCGCCGGGTGGCCGCCATCGGTGGCCCAGCCGAGCCATCGGCGCGCGGT
>JAYUSP010000203.1:0-6100 GCA_043755615.1 Betaproteobacteria bacterium | reverse complement strand
TTCAGCACCCACGCCACCACCGTCGGCGCGATCACGAGTCTGGCGCTGGCCGCGATCGACACCGCGCTGTGGGACTGGCGCTGCCGGCGCGACGGCCAGCCGCTGTGGCGCGCCGCCGGCGGTGCCAAGCCGCAGACGCCGCTCTACACCACCGAAGGCGGCTGGCTGCATCTTCCGATCGAGGCCCTCGTCAGCCAGACGCTTGCCGCGCAGCAAGCAGGTTTCAAGGGCGCCAAGATCAAAGTCGGCAAGCCGCACTTCAGCGACGATGTGGCGCGGCTCAAAGCGGTACGCGACGCCGTCGATGCCGTGAGTCCCGGATTCGAGATCATGGTCGACGCCAACCAATGTTTTACCTTGAGCGAAGCGCTGCGCCGCGCACCGCGGTACGCCGAACTCGGCATCGCCTGGTTCGAAGAGCCGCTGCCGGCCGACGACCTGAACGGCCATGTGCAACTTGCCGCAGCGAGCGCGGCGGTCGGGCTGCCGATCGCCGTCGGCGAGTCGCTGTATTCACCGGCCCAGTTTGCGGCCTATATCCAGGCTGGTGCGGCATCGATCATCCAGGTCGATGTCGCGCGTGTCGGCGGCATCACACCGTGGTTGAAGGTCGCGCATATGGCCGAGGCTTTCAACCTCGCGGTGTGCCCGCACTTCCTGATGGAGCTGCATGTCTCGCTGTGCGCCGCGGTGCCCGCGGCAACCTGGGTCGAGTACATCCCGCAGCTCGATGCGGTCACCAGCAGCCGGTTGAAAATAGCCGACGGCCACGCGCTCGCCCCCGATACGCCGGGGCTGGGCATCGAGTGGCGCTGGAGCGAGATCCAGCGCCGCGCACGCATCCGCCACCACATCCGTCACCAGATCCAGCAATGACCACCGGAGCGCCAACATGAGCCAACGCCTCGCCAACAAAACCGCGCTCGTCACCGCCGCCGGCCAGGGCATCGGGCGCGCCACCGCGCTGGCCTTCGTGCGTGAGGGCGCAAGCGTCATCGCCACCGATATCAATGAAGCGGCGCTGGCATCACTGCACGCCGAGGCCGGCTGCACGACCCATGTCCTCGATGTCACCGAGCCGGCAGCGATCCAGACCGCGGCGGCCGACTACGGCGCGGTCGACGTGCTCTTCAACGGCGCCGGGTTCGTGCACGCCGGCAGCGTGCTCGACTGCACCGAAGCCGAATGGGCCTTTGCCTTCGACCTCAACGTGCGCTCGCAATTCCGCATCATCAAGGCCTTCTTGCCGGGCATGCTGAGCCGCGGCCGAGGGGGCTCGATCATCAATATGGCCTCGGTGGCCGGCAGCATCAAGGGCGCACCGAACCGCTTTGTCTACGGCACCACCAAGGCCGCGGTGATCGGCCTGACCAAGGCGGTAGCGGCCGACTTCATCACGCGTGGCATCCGCTGCAATGCGATCTGCCCCGGCACCGTCGAATCGCCTTCGCTACGCGAGCGCATCGCCGACGGCGCAAGCGCCAGCGGCCAGACGCTGGCGCAGGTCGAGGCGGCCTACATCGCGCGCCAGCCGATGGGGCGCCTGGGCCGTGTCGAAGAAATCGCTGCGCTCGCGGTGTATCTGGCCAGCGACGAATCGAGCTTCACCACCGGCACCGCGCAGGTCATCGACGGCGGCTGGTCCAACTGAATTCAAAACCTGAAAACACCGAAAGCACACCGACCATGAAACTGCTTCGCCACGGCCCCAAGGGCCATGAAAAACCCGCGCTGCTCGACGCTCAAGGCCAGGTTCGCGACCTGTCGGCACTGCTGCCCGATATCACGCCGGCGACGCTGTCGCCGGCCGGGCTGGCCGCGCTGCGCAGCGTTGACATCAGCACGCTGCCGGTGGTCGCGCAGGGCCGGCTCGGCGTGCCCTGGTCGGGCATGGGCAAGTTTTTGTGTATCGGCCTGAACTACGCCGACCACGCCGCCGAATCAAATCTGCCCATCCCCAAGGAGCCGATCCTGTTCATGAAACCCACCGCCGCCGCGGTCGGCGCCAACCACCCGGTGGTGCTGCCCACCGGTTCGGTCAAGGGCGATTGGGAAGTCGAACTCGGCGTGATCATCGGCAGCCTCGCGCGCCAGGTCTCCGAGGCCGACGCGCTCAAACATGTCGCCGGTTATTGCCTGGCCAACGATGTCTCCGAGCGCGAATTGCAGATCGAACGCGGCGGCACCTGGGACAAGGGCAAGGGCTGCGACACGTTCGGCCCGGTCGGCCCCTGGCTCGTCACTGCCGATGAAGTCGGTGACCCGCAGGCCTTAGGCATGTGGCTCGACGTCAACGGCAAGCGCTTCCAGACCGGCAATACCCGGACCATGATTTTCAGCGTCGCGCAGATCGTGGCCTACCTGAGCCGCATCATGACGCTCTACCCTGGCGACCTGATCATCACCGGCACGCCGCCCGGCGTCGGCATGGGCGTGAAACCGAACCCGGTCTATCTGAAACCCGGTGACGTGATGCGCCTGGGCATCGACAAACTCGGCGAGCAGCAGCAGACCGTCCATGCCTGGAATCCGGACTTGATCGACGGGTGATGGCGCTCGGGCCTTGCACCGAAGCACGGCGCGACATCCGCAGCCGACGCTGTTGAGGATTGCTGTGGCGAGATGCACTTGCACAACAGCGCGAGGCACGCGGCCCGGGCATGCGCTCTCCGGCCCACGCTCGCGGGGCACCGCCCGCTGGGCCCGACGATCACCTCGTCATCACCGCCACGGCGTTCAGGCAGGGTGGCGACCGCGAATGGGGTCTGCGCTCGCACACCCGAACCGCCTGCCCGGATCGACGGTGGCGACGGTGTCCGCCAAGAACATGGGTCGCCGTGGTGCTGTGGGTCGAAGACCTCAAGCGCCGATGCAGGGCGGTGGTGGTGTCAGCGGGCGCAGGCCCCATTCGCGGTCGCCACACTGCCGGATCACCGACGCCGGTATTGATGGCACGGCGTCGGGCCACCAGAAGCGCTCCCCCGCGAGCGTGGGCCGGAGAACGCTGGCGCCGCCGCCGACCTGCCGCCCGGACGGGCCGATGGGCCAATGGGCCAATGAGCCAGCCGAGCCTCCGACCTGCAGACCGATGCGCCGGTGAGTCCATGACCCGACCACAAACAATGGCTAACCATTCACCTCAGAGGCGCAGAGAATGAACCCCGCAATCCGCATCCACCCGGCCGACAACGTCGTCATCGCGCGCCGGCAACTGCTCGGCGGCACGCAGCTCGAAGACGAAGGCATCACTATCGCCGGCCTGGTGCCACCGGGGCACAAGGTCGCAACACGGCCGATCGCTGTCGGCGAGGCGGTACGTCGATACGACCAGATCATCGGCACCGCCACCCAGGCCATCGCACCCGGCCAGCATGTCCACACCCACAACCTGGCCTACAGCGACTTCACGCGCCAGCATGACCCCGGCGCGGGCGCACAGGCGACGGCGTTTGTGGATACACCCGCCAGCTTCGACGGCATCGTGCGCGCCGACGGGCGTGTCGCCACGCGCAACTACATCGGAGTGCTGACCTCGGTGAACTGCTCGGCCACCGCCGCGCGTGCGATTGCGGACCACTTCAGGCGCGACATCCGGCCCGAGGCGTTGGCCGACTACCCGAATGTCGACGGCATCGTCGCGCTCACGCACAGCATGGGCTGCGCGACAGCCAGCGACGGCGAGGAGCTGCTCGTGTTGCGACGCACGCTTGGTGGTTATGCACGGCACCCCAACTTTGCCGCAGTGCTCGTCGTCGGACTGGGCTGCGAGACGAACCAGATCCAGGGCCTGGTTGCGCAGGAGGGCCTGGCCGAAGGCGCGAACCTGGTCACCTTCAGCATCCAGGACAGCGGCGGCACGGCCAAGACCGTCGCGCGCGGCATTCACATCATCAAGCAGATGTTGCCGGCAGCGAACCGTGTCAAACGCCAGCCGGTGTCGGCCAGCCACCTCACCGTGGGCCTGCAATGTGGTGGCAGCGACGGTTATTCGGGCATCAGCGCGAACCCCGCGCTCGGCGCCGCGGTCGATCGCCTGGTGCGCCATGGTGGCACCGCGATCCTGAGTGAAACGCCTGAAATCTACGGCGGCGAACATCTGCTCACGCGCCGCGCGGTGAGCCACGAAGTGGCCGCCAAACTGCTCGCGCGCATCGCTTGGTGGGAGGCCTATACCAAGCGCAACGGCATGCAGATGGACAACAACCCTTCCGCCGGCAACAAGGCCGGCGGGCTGACGACGATCCTCGAAAAGTCGCTCGGTGCAATCGCCAAGAGCGGCACCACCAACCTGGTTGATGTCGTCGAGTTTGCACAAGCCGTCAAGGCGCGCGGTTTTGTCTATATGGACACCCCCGGCTACGACCCGGTCTCGGCCACCGGCCAGGTCGCCGGAGGTGCCAACCTGATCTGCTTCACCACCGGCCGCGGCTCGGCTTATGGCTGTGCGCCGTCGCCGAGCCTCAAACTGTCAACCAACACGGCACTTTGGTTGAAGCAACAGGAAGATATGGACATTGACTGCGGCACCATCGTCGATGGCCTGGAGACGGTCGACGAGGTCGGTGAACGCATCTTCCAGCTGATGCTGCAAACGGCGTCGGGCCGCGCGACCAAGAGCGAAACGCACGGCTACGGGCAGAACGAATTTGTGCCCTGGCAGCTCGGGGCGGTGATGTGAGCCGTGATGTGAGCCGTGATGTGAGCAGCGATGTGAGAAGTGATGTGAGAAGTGATGTGAACCGTGTTGTGAGCAGATACGTCGATGCACTGGGTCAGCGCCTGACTTGCGCGTCGGCCGAAGCATTGGCCGCCTACGACCGCGCGGTCGACCATCAACTGCACGCCTGGCCCGGCGGGCTCGATGCGCTCGACGCGGCCTTGCAGCTGGACCCGGACTTCGCGCTCGCGCACAGCACCCGCGCGCTGGTGCTGCAATCACAAGGCCGCGGGCCCGAGGCGCGCGCGGCGGTGCAGCGCGCGCGTGAATGCAGCGTGCGTTCAAGCGACCGCGAGCAGGCGCACATCGGCGCCATCGGTCATGCCGTCGAAGGCCGCGCGAGCGCCGCGCTGGCCGCCGTGCTGGCGCATGCCGAACACTGGCCGGCGGATGCGCTGGTGCTGTCGATGGCGCTCGGTGCTTTCGGGCTCATCGCGCTCAGCGGCGCCGCCGACCACGACCAGCAACGGCTGGCTCTTGTGCGGCAGATCGCACCGCATTACGCCGAAGACAACCCCTGGATGCTGGCGCACCGAAGCTGGTCGCTGACAGAAGCCGGCAGCCCCGACGCCGGCCTGCCGCTGGTGCAACGCAGCCTGGCTCTGCGGCGTGCCAACGGCAATGCGGCGCATGTCCTGATGCATGCTCATTTCGAGCGTGCAGAGCCTGAAGCGGCGCTGCGCTTTGTCGACGACTGGCTACAACAGTACCCCGCCAACGCGATGCTCTTTGGCCATCTGCACTGGCATGCCGCGCTTTGCGAGATCGAGCTCGGCGACATCGATGCCGCGGTGGCACGCCTGCTCGGCCGGATCACGCCGCACTTGCAAGACGCTCTGCCGCTGGTCGGCATGACCGACACCGCATCGCTGCTCTGGCGGCTGCGCCTGCAAGGGCGCAGCGGCTGGTCCTGGCAGGCCGCTCGTGCCTATGCCGCGGCGCGTTTTCCGAGCGGCGGCAATGTCTTCGCCGAGCTGCATCTGGCGATGCTGGCCGCCGGCACCGGCGACGCCAGCGCGCTGCGCGCCGGGTACGAACGATTGCAGCGCCAGGCCGACGCCGGCCATGCCGGTGCGCCGGTGGCGATGCAGTGGGTGACGGGCCTACAAGCCTTGCTCGAAGGCGACCTCGACGCGGCGCGCTCTGGCCTGGCCGCTTGCTGCGCCGAAGCACCCCGACTGGGCGGCAGCCACGCACAACGCACCGTGGTCGACCTCACCCTGGCACATGCCACTGCGGCATGAACCGGAACTGACGCAATCCAGGACCGGCGCGGTGCGGCCATTAGCGCCGCAGCTTCAACGCCAGCACCTGCGCCGCGACACAGGCGCCCTGCACCTGCCCGCCGCGCACGCCGCTGCGGTAGTGGATGCCGGCGTACAG
>JAYUSP010000202.1:0-6141 GCA_043755615.1 Betaproteobacteria bacterium | reverse complement strand
GCTTCCTGCCAGGATTCATGTTGATGGGCTTGTTCAGCGGCTATATCGCCTGGTGGAGCCTGCGCCATCCCGACAAGGTGCCGCCGCCCGAGCCGCCGACCTCGCTGGCTGAAAAGCTGCGCCGCTCGGGCTCACTCATTCCTTGCGGCTTGTTGATCGTCTTCATCGTCTGGGTGCTTGTGGCCGGCATCGCCACCGCCACCGAATGTGCCGCCTACGGCGTGCTTGGCGCGCTGGTCATCGCAGCGGCCGGGCGCAGCCTGACCTGGGCCAACTTCTGGCAAGGCCTGGTCGGCGCGACCCGCGTGAGCTGCATGATCATGTTCATCCTTGCCGGTGCGGCTTTCCTGACCAAGACGATGGCCTTCACCGGCATCCCGCGCGAGCTGGCCGAGGCGGTGTCCGCGGCGCAGTTGTCGCCCTACGCTCTGATCGCGGTGCTGGTCGTCGTCTACCTGATCCTGGGCACCGCGCTGGACGGCATCTCGATGATCGTGCTCACCGCGGCAGTCGTGTTGCCGATGATCGAAAAAGCCGGCTTCGACCTGATCTGGTTCGGCATCTTCATCATCATGCTGGTCGAGATCGCCGAGGTCACGCCGCCGGTGGGCTTCAACCTCTTTGTCTTGCAGAACATGACCGGCATCGACAGCAACCGCATCGCGCGCGCGGCATTGCCGTTTTTTGGCTGCCTGGTGCTGGCGATCGTGCTCATCACGGTCTTCCCGGCGATCGTGACCAGCGTGCCAGACTGGTTGATGGGCAAGTCGAAGTAGGCGGCTTGCGCAGGTCACTTTCGCGGATCGGCGGCAGCGCGGCTTTTTAGGATCGACGGACGCACCAGTCCGTGCCATCGCCTCCGGCATGGCGCCTCGATCCATCCGCCGGGAAACCCGATGTCCGATTTGTCCACACCGCCGCTGGCACTTCTGCCAACCGCCGACGAAGCCGCCCAGGACAGCCTGCTGGCCCGGCACGGCGAACCCTTTGCCTGGCCGACACCGCCGTTTGCAAGCTACCCGGCGCCGGTCTGCCAGGTCGCCGCCGAAGCCTGCGAAATCGAAGGCCTGAACGGCCGCGCGACCAGTGCGCGCTTGATCAGCTTCGACCCGATCGGCGGCGTCGCGCAGATCCAGTCGCCGCCTTCGCGCACGACGATGACGGTTCGGTTTTCGCAGTTTCGACGCCTCGCGCTGGTGGCACCGTTGGCACCGCTGCCACCCGGTGCCGCCGGCCCGCCTGCGGTCGACGCGCAAGCCGACGTCGCCCTGTCGGGCCGGCCGGTGCTGGGCTACCGAGTGCAGTTTGTCGTCGGCCCCGACGCCGAGGGCCTGACCATCGGCCATATCGACAGTGCGGCGGGCCTGTTCCTCTTCGAGCCGGTCAGCCCGGCCGGCGAGGTGCGGCGCGTTTTTATCCCGCGCCGTGTCATCACCGGCTTCGAGATTGGCCAACGCATCGGGGCGGTGCTCGTCGGCGCCGAAGCCGCGCTCGAGCAGCAGGTCGACCAGGCGGCGCGCGAGCAGCAGCGCTTGCGCAGCCAGCGCATCGGCGAGATCCTGGTGCAGCGCCAGGTGCTGACGCCAGAGCAGCTTGAGTCGGCGATCGATCAGCAGGCGCGCATGCCGATGGTGCGCATCGGCGAAGCGCTGATGGCGCTGGACCTGATCAGCCAGGGCCAGCTCGACGATGCACTGGTGCAGCAGCGCAGCGACCGAAGTCTGCCGATCGGTGAGCTGCTGGTGCGCCAGGGCGTCATCAGCCGCGACGACCTGCAGCTTGCGCTGGCGCGCAAGATGGGCTACCCGATGGTCGACGTGATGCAGTTCCCGGCCGAGGTTGACGCCCTCGGGCGCGTGACCTACACGGTGGCGGCGCGCCTGCAGGCTTTGCCGCTGCTGATGCGCAACGGCCGCCTGATCACCGCAGTGGAAGACCCCTCGCGCACCCGCGCCTGGGACGAACTCGAATTTGCCGCCGGCTGCAAAGTGGTGCCGGTGCTGGCGCGGGTGGGCGTGCTCGCGACGGCGATCGACCGCGCTTACCAGAAGCTCGGTGCCAACAGCTGGCAGATGCAGACCGAAGACGCCGCGTCACGCATCGACTTCGACGCCGCCAACGCGCGCGGCCTGCTCGCCACGCTGGAGCTGGACAGCAACGAAGCGCGCGGTGACGACGACAAGGCGATCGAGCAGTCCGACAACTCGCTCGTACGCCTGATCAACAGCATGATCCAGGAAGCGCAGTCGCAGGGCGTCAGTGACATCCACATCGAATGCCAGCCCGGCCGCGAGCGGGTGCGCATCCGCTTCCGCCGCGACGGCCTGCTCAAGCCCTATCTGGAGCTGCCGCACACCTACCGCGCGGCGTTCATCGCGCGCCTGAAGATCATGTGCGACCTCGATATCAGCGAGCGCCGCAAGCCGCAGGACGGCAAGATCAGCTTCAGCCGTTTTGTCACCGGCAGCCGGCTCGAGCTGCGCGTGGCCACGATCCCGACGCTGAACAATCTCGAAGATGCGGTGTTGCGCCTGTTGTCGTCGGCGCGCCCGATCCCGCTCGACGACCTGGGCCTGAGCGCGCGCAATCTGGACCTGGTCAAACATGTCGCACAGCGGCCCTATGGCATGTTCCTGTGTGTCGGCCCCACCGGCTCGGGCAAGACGACCACGTTGCACTCGGCACTGGGCTTCATCAACGTGCCCGAACGCAAGATCTGGACCGCCGAAGACCCGGTTGAAATCACCCAGCCCGGCCTGCGCCAGGTGCAGGTGAACCCGAAGATCGACTTCACTTTTGCCAAGGCACTGCGCTCATTCCTGCGCGCCGACCCGGACGTGATCATGGTTGGCGAGGTGCGCGACAAGGAAACCGCGCAGATGGCCATCCAGTCGTCCCTAACGGGTCACCTGGTGTTCTCGACCCTGCACACCAACAGCGCGCCGGAAACCGTGACCCGGCTGCTCGACATGGGCATGGACCCTTTCAACTTTGCCGACTCGCTGCTCGGCGTTTTGGCGCAGCGCCTGGTGCGCCGGCTGTGCCTGGCCTGCCGCACCGAGCGTCCGGCGACCGAGGCCGAAGTCAACGAATTGCTTGCCGACCACTTGAACGCCTGGCCGGCCCACGAATGCCCGGACGCCAACGTCGTGCGCCGGGACTGGACAAAACGCTTTGGCAACGGCGGCGGCTTGCGGCACTACGCCAGCGCTGGCTGCGACAAGTGCAACCAGACCGGCTTTCGCGGCCGCGCCGCGATCCAGGAGCTGATGGAAGTCACACGCCCGATGCGCCAGTTGATCCAGACCGGCGCCAACCCCGACGTCCTGCTGCGCACCGCGATGGCCGATGGCATGCAGACCTTGCGCCAGGACGGCATCGAAAAAGTCCTCGCCGGCGTGACCACGATCGGCGAGGTGCGCGCGTCGAGTAACGGCTGACGCCGGCGGCGTGCTCAGCCTTTTGACAACGCAGCGCTCGCCGCGGCGCGCTTGCCGATCTCGATCTTGGCGATCGCATTGCGGTGCACTTCATCGGGCCCGTCGACGATGCGCACCGTGCGCTGGTGGGCGTAGGCCTCGGCGAGCGAGAAGTCGCCGCTGACACCGGCGGCGCCATGCGCCTGGATCGCCCAGTCGACGACCTTGCAACTGACGTTGGGCGCAACGACCTTGATCATCGCGATCTCGGCACGCGCGGCCTTGTTGCCCAGGGTGTCCATCTTGTGCGCGGCGTTCAGCGTCAGCAAGCGCGCCTGGTCAATCATGCAGCGGCTTTCGGCAATGCGTTCGTGCCAGATCGATTGACCGGAGATCGGGCCGCCAAACGCGCTGCGTGTCATCAGCCGGTCGATCATCATCTCCAGCGCGCGCTCGGCGGCGCCGATCGAGCGCATGCAATGGTGGATGCGCCCGGGCCCGAGGCGCCCTTGCGCAATCTCGAAGCCGCGGCCTTCACCGAGCAGGATGTTTTCGACCGGCACGCGAACGTTGTCGAGCACGACTTCCATATGGCCATGCGGCGCGTCGTCGTAGCCAAACACGGTGAGCGGGCGCAGCACCGTCACGCCCTTGGCATCACGCGGCACCAGCACCATGCTCTGCTGCGCGTGGCGCGCCCCTTCGGGGTCGGTCTTGCCCATCACGATGAAGATCGCACAGCGCGGGTTGCCGGCGCCCGAGCTGAACCACTTGCGGCCGTTGACGATGTAGTCGTCGCCATCACGCACGATGCTGCACTGGATATTCGTCGCGTCCGACGACGCCACCGCCGGCTCGGTCATCAAGAACGCACTGCGGATACGGCCGTCAAGCAGCGGCTCGAGCCAGCGTTCTTTTTGTGCCGGCGTGCCATAACGCTCGAAGGTTTCCATATTGCCGGTATCGGGCGCCGAGCAGTTGAAGACTTCTGACGACCACATCACCCGGCCCATCAACTCGCACAGCGGCGCGTAGTCGAGATTGGAGATGCCGCCCTGCCCCTTGTAGGCATGCGGCAGGAACAGGTTCCACAGGCCGGCTTCGCGCGCCTTGAGCTTGAGTTCGTCGACCATCGGCACCGGCTGCCAGGCGTCACCGGCCTTGCGCGCAGCTTCGATCTCGCTGTGCCAGCGCGCTTCATTCGGGTAGATGTGGGCGTCGTAGAACGAACGCATCCGGGTCAGCAGATCCTGGGTCTTGGTCGACAAATCAAAAGTCATGGCGGTGGGCTCGGTGGCTGGAGAAGGCTGGAGGGGGCTGGATGTACGCTGGACGTGGGCTGGCCGCATTGAACCAGCAAGTGGACATTGGTGGCGTCACCAGGGCGACGCCGCGGCGCCGCGATGTTTCTTCAGCCCCACACCTCCTGCGCCACCTCGACCACCAGGCGCAGCTTGTCGCGCTGCGCCTGCACGGCGATATTGTTGCCGTGCACGGTGCTCGAAAAACCGCACTGCGGCGACAGGCAGAGCTGGTCGAGCGGGGCGTATTTAGCGGCCTCGTCGATGCGCCGCTTGAGCGCGTCCTTGCTCTCCATCGTGCCGAACTTGGTCGTCACCAGGCCGAGCACGACGACGCGCCCGGGCTTGAGGTAACGCAGTGGGCGGAAGTCGCCGCTGCGATCGTCGTCGTACTCCATGAAGATCGCGTCGAGGTTCATCTCCGACAACAGCGCTTCGGCCACCGGTTCATAGTTGCCCGCCGCCGCGTGCGTGCTCTTGAAATTGCCGCGGCACAGGTGCATGGCCAGCGTCATGCCGGCGGGTTTGTGGGCCACCACCTTGTTGATGAAACCGGCGTAGCGGTGCGGCAGCTCGTTGGGATCGTCACCGCGCTGGCGTGCCGCTTCGCGCATCTTCTCGTCGCAGAGGTAGGCCATATTGGTGTCGTCCATCTGCACATAGGTGCAGCCGGCGTCGGCCAGCGATTGCAGCTCTTCGCCGTAGGCTCGGGCGACATCGTCGTAGAAGACCGGATCGAGTTCGGGATAGGCCTCGCGGCTGATGCCGGCGCGGCCGCCGCGAAAGTGCAGCATCGTCGGCGACGGGATCGTGACCTTGGCCGTCAGGCCTGGCACGCCGAGGCCATCGACCTGCGACTTCAGGTACTCGAAGTCGGCGCGCTGGATATCCTTGACGTGGCGCACCTTGTCGATGACCCGCATCGTCGGCGGCGCGAGTTCTTCGGTGCCGTCGGGCTTGCGGATCGTGACCGGGATATCGGTCTTCACGCCGCCAAGCTGATCGAGAAAGTCGATGTGAAAGTAGGTGCGGCGAAACTCGCCGTCGGTGATCGACTGGAGCCCCACGTCCTGCTGGAAGGTGACGATCTCGGTGATCGCGCGGTCTTCGACTTCACGCAACTGCGCCGCGCTGATCTGGCCGGCAGCTTTTTGCTCACGCGCATCGAGCAGGTACTTGGGGCGCAAAAAACTGCCGACATGGTCAGCGCGAAACGGGGGCTTGCTGCGGTGGGTCATCTAGGGGCTTTCGGATGGGTCGAGGACGATGTTCGCTGCGATGAAACGTGGGGTCTTGATTCAGGTACTGAAAGTGTTGCGCTCGGCGGCAACCAGCTTGTCGAGAATGCGCCGCGAATGCACACCGCCAGCGTCGATGTTCAGCCGCATCAGGCTGCGCTCGGGGTGGCGGGCCAGGTTGCG
>JAYUSP010000201.1:0-20902 GCA_043755615.1 Betaproteobacteria bacterium | reverse complement strand
TGACACCGCGCACTTCTTCGATATCGCCGCGTGTCACCGGCTGGCGGTAAGCCACGATGGCCAGCGTTTCGAGCACCGCGCGCGAATATTTCGCGGGTTTTTCAGAATGCAGGCGGTCGAGGTACTGGCGCATTTCGGGCCGGCTCTGGAAGCGCCAGCCGCTGGCCAGCGCGACGAGTTCGACGCCGCGGCCATCCCAGTCTCGCACCAGGGTATCCAGCAGCGAGCGCAGCGTATCGGTGCCGACCTGGTCGTCAAAGAGCGCGCGCATGTCGCGCAGCGGCAGCGGCGCCTGGGCGCAGATCAAGGCGGTTTCGAGGACCTGTTTTGCCTCGGCGGTATTCATGGATGTCCGTTCATCGGCGCGGCCGGGCAGCGGGCCGCTGGTCGATCGTTGGCTTGGGATCTGCGCGCTGGCGTTCGGCCCGTTGGGGCGGAACGTGCGCGGCACAAATGGTTCAGGGCGTCGGAATGCGCTGCGGGGTGCTCTGGCGCCGCGTTTGTTGGGCCGGCGCCAACACGTCAGCGTCTTGGGCGTCGGTGAGGCGGGGGCGCTGCGGCGCGGGGCCGGCGGGAGACAGCAGCGCTGTCTGGTACAGATTGTAGTCGCTCGGGCCGCAGCGCCCAAGCCGCAGCCGATGCCGCGGCTGACAGCAACGCCAATCGCGAGGCCCTAAGCGGATCGACCCGCATCCACCACGCGCGCCCAGGCCGCGGCAAAGTCGACCGGCGGCGGGCATTCAAACGCCATCGGGGCAGCCGTCGCCGGATGATCAAAACCCAGCCGATGGGCATGCAGCGCCTGGCGCAGCAGGCCCAGCGCCGGGCGGCCGCCATAAACCGCGTCGGCGACCAGCGGATGGCCGAGGTGCATCAGGTGGACGCGGATCTGGTGCGTGCGCCCGGTGTGCAGCCGGCAGCGCAGCGCGCTGATGCCGTCGTGCACGGCGACGGTGTCGACATCGGTGGCGGACTCGCGCCCGCCCCTGACCACCGCCATGCGAATGCGCGAAGCCGGGTCGCGCCCGATCGGCGCTTCGACACGCCGGCTGCCCGCGGTCAGCACACCATGCGCCAGCGCGAGGTATTCACGCTGCACCTCGCGGGCTGCGATCGCACGCGACAAGGCCGTCACCGCCGCCTGCGTGCGGCCGACGACCATCAGCCCCGAGGTGTCCTTGTCGAGCCGATGCACGATGCCGGCCCGCGCCAAGCCGGCGGCGGCCGGGTGATGGGCGAGCAAGCCGTTGAGCAGCGTGCCCGACCAGTTGCCGGGCGCCGGGTGCACCACCAGCCCGGCGGGCTTGTTGATCACACTCAGGTGCTCGTCTTCGTAGACGATATCCAGCGGCACCGCTTCAGCGCGGAAGGCCAGGCTCTCGGCGGTGGGCACGAGTTCGAGCCCGACGACCTGGCCGAAGCGGACCTTGCGCGACGCGCTCGACGCCACGGCGCCATCGAGCCGCACATGGCCACGCTCGATCAAGCCTTGCAAGTGGCTGCGCGAGAACTCAGGCGCCAGCGCGACGAGCAACCTGTCCAGCCGCTGGCCGTGCAGCGTCCGATCGACCGCCATGCGGCGCCACTCGGGCGCGGTGTCGGCGGCGTCGGCGGTATCGCGTTCGACATCGCTTTCGACATCGCTTGCCGATGCGGTGGCAAGCGCCGTGGCCAGGACGCCTGTCGATTCGGCTGCAGCCGCGCCTGCCGCTCCGGGTTTCGACCCGGTTTTTGATTTCATTCCGCGTCGAGGCGACGGCACCGCGGTGCGCTTGGTCTGGCTGATGGCACGTTCCCTATAATTTGCCGATCGACGACGCCCACCCGCCGGCACCCGAACAGGGCCGCCGTCACCGACCGAATGATCCACTTCCCTGCCCTGCGCCGCGCTGCACTGTTCACCACCGTCGCGCTGGTGCTGGCGGCTTGCAGCTCGTCGCCGAACAAGCCGAACGACGCCGACAACCTCGACAAATTGTATGCAGAGGCCAAGCTCGACCTCAACAACGGCGCCTACGACCGCGCGATCAAGGGCTTCGAGCGCGTTGAAGCGCGCGCCACCGGCACCCTGATCGGGCAGCAGGCGATGCTCGACCTGGCCTACGCGCAGTGGCGCAGCAGCGAGCGGGTCTCGGCGCTGGCCACGGTCGAGCGTTTCATCAAGCTGCACCCCTCGAGCCCGGCGCTCGACTACGCGCTGTACCTCAAGGGGCTGATCAACTTCAATGACAACCTGGGCCTCTTCGGCTCACTCATCGGGCAACAACTCACCGAGCGCGATCAGCGTGCATCGCGTGACGCGTACCAGTCATTTTCGCAGCTCGTGATGCAGTTTCCGGCCTCGCGCTACACGCCTGACGCCAAGGTGCGGATGGACTACATCGTGAACTCGTTGGCGATGTACGAAGTCCATGTCGCGCGCTATTACCTGCGCCGCGGCGCCTACCTCGCGGCAGCCAATCGGGCGCAGCAGGCGGTGACCGAGTTTGACCAGGCACCGGCGGTGGAAGAGGCGCTTGCGATCATGGTCCAGAGCTACGACAAACTCGAACTCAAGGAGCTGCGCGATGGCGCCGAGCGGGTGCTGCGCAAGACCTTCCCGAACAGCCGCTTCGTCGAAGGCGGCACGGGCAGCGCAGCGGCAGGCTCGGGCAGCGGCGGCGCGCCCAGGCCCTGGTGGAAGTTCTGGTAGCGCTTCGCCGCTGCGGCGGCGGCCCTGGCGCCTTCAAGTCAGCCGTTGTGCGCGGCTGAGAGTTCGCTCAGCCAGGCCATCGCCTGCACCTCGGTTGCCAGCCGCGTCATCGGCGGCAACGCAGCGCGCAGCCGCACACCGTAAGGCATCTTTGCCAGCCGCGGGTCGCAGACGACGAGCAGGCCGGTATCGGTTTCGGTGCGGATCAATCGCCCGCCGCCCTGCTTGAGCGAGATCGCCGTCTCGGCGACAAAAAACTCATCGAACGCCTTGCCGCCGCGCTCTTCGATCTGGCGCACGCGCGCTTCGACGAGCGGGTCGTTCGGCGGCGGGAACGGCAGCTTGTCGATGAGCACACATTGCAGCGCATCGCCGGGCACGTCGATGCCTTCCCAGAAACTTTGCGAGCCGACGAGCACGCGGCGGCGGCCATCGCCAAACTGCGCCAGCAGCGCGCGCCGCGGCTGCGCGCCCTGCACCAGCACCTCGAAGCCCTGCGCGCCAGCGGCGTCGAGGGTCTCGCGCAGCGCGTCGGCAATCAGCGGCAGCACGCGCAGCGTCGTCGTCAGCACAAAGGTGCGGCCACCGAGCGCCTGCGCGCAGCGCGCGGCGAGCGCGCCCACCGCACGCGGGTGTCCGGGCTCGTTGGGTTTGGGGAACTCGCCCGGTGCCCACAGCCGCGCCTGCGCGGGGTAGTCGAACGGGCTGCCGACACGCAACAGCGTGGCGTCTTCGAGGCCGGTGCCGGCGGTGAACCAGCTCAAGCGCTCGTCATCACCCAGTGTCGCCGACGTGAAGATCCAGGCCTTGGGCGCAATGCGCCGCTGCTCGCCGAGCATGTCGCGGATGTCCAGCGGCGATTCGACCAACCGTGCCGACTGCGCCGCGAGATCGATCCAGCGCACACGCCCCGGCTCGGCTTCGACCACAAAGGTGTCGCACAGCGCGGCGACGCTGGTCGCGCGCTGCTGCAGCTTGCCAAAATCGGGGCCGACTTCGGCGACCGCAGCGGCCGCATCGGCCACTGCACGTGCGGCATCTGCCAGCGTGGCCAGTGCCGCGGCGAGTTCCGGCCCGCGGCTGCGTTCGTTCCAGCGCAGCTTGACGAAGCCCCGCACCTCGCGCAGCGGCCCGGCGCAGACCAGGCGCAGATCGCGGGCGGCGCGGTCGAGGTTGCCGGCCAGGTCCTGCCAGCGCTGCAAACCACGCGCCTGCGCCAGCCCGACCGCGACGAGGTCGCGCGCGAGGTCGATGACCTGGCCGGTGCCCAGCACCGTGCCGAGAAACTGCAAACCGGCGTCGACAAGCTGGTGCGCCTCGTCGAAGATCGCCGCATCCACCGTCGGCAGCAACTCGGCGACGCCACTGTCGCGCAAGGCCATGTCGGCAAAAAAGAGATGGTGGTTGACGACCACGACATCGGCGGCCATCGCGTCGCGACGCGCGTGTACGACGTGGCAGGCGGTGTAGCGCGGGCATTCGGTGCCGAGGCAGTTTTCGCGCGTCGAGGTCACCAGCGGAATCACCGGCGAGCGGTCGTCCAGGCCCTCGATCTCGGCCAGGTCGCCGCTGCGTGTGCCCTGCGCCCAGGTCTCGATGCGCGCCAGCGTGCGCACCGCAAAACGATCCGGCAACTCGGCGCTGTCGCGTGCCTGTTCGAGCCGATGCAGGCAGAGGTAACTCGCGCGGCCCTTGAGCAGTGCCAGCTTGGCCGGCACTTGCAGCGCCGCTTTCAGGCGCGGCAGGTCACGCAGGAAAAGCTGGTCTTGCAGGCTCTTGGTCGCGGTGCTGACCAGCGCGCGCTGCCCGGACAAGAGCAGCGGCACCAGGTACGCAAAAGTCTTGCCGACGCCGGTGCCGGCTTCGACGACGAGTGTCGATCGGGCTTCGAGCGCAACCGCCACCGCCCGCGCCATCTGGTCCTGCGGCGGGCGCGGCCGATGCCATTCGTCGCTGAGTGCCAGCGGGCCGTGGCTGGCAAAGGCCGCGGCCACGCGCGACGGCAGGTCTTCGTCGCTGCTCATCAACGCCTGCACCCCGGATGCCGGCCGGCCACCGCAGCCGCGCTCAGGCCGGCTCCGGCGGTTCGATCTCGCGCTCGAGCTGCGCGATCAGGTCACGCAACGCGAGGCGGCGTTTTTTCAGCCGCCGCAGCGCCAGGTCGTCGGCCGGCGACTCGTCTTCGGTGGCGCGGTCAATCAGGCTGTTGAGGTCGGCGTGCTCGATGCGCAGCTCGATGAGCCGGCGCGGCAGCGAGTGCAGGTTGTCGTCCATGGATCAGATTGTTCGCACCACGCGCTGTGCCGGAATTGCCCGCACTGCCCGCACTGCCCGCATTGCTCGCATCGCGCACATTGACCACATTACTCGCACTGCTTCACGTTGACCGGCCCTGACTGGCAGGCCAACGGCCGGCCTCGCAGGCTGCGAGTTTATAGTCGCCGGCCATGAATGCCCCGCTTCCGAGCTTCCGGCTCACGGCCGCCACCGCGATCCACCGCGGCGACCGCCAGTACCAGCAGGACCAGGTCGCAGTGCTCAAACACGATCGTGTCGAAGGCTGCGTGCTCGGCATGGTGGCCGACGGCATGGGTGGCAAGAGCGGCGGGCGCAAGGCGTCGGACCAGGTGCTGATGACCGGGCGTCAGATCTTCGAGCGTTATGTGCCGAGCCAGGACGACGTAGGCACGATGCTGCGCCAATTGGTGCTCGAGTCGCACCTGATGATCAAGCTGACGGCGCTGTCTTCCGAAGAAGAACCGCACAGCACGGTCGCGGCTTTCGTGATCAACCCGACGCTTGAATGTGGCATCGCCCACGCGGGCGACTCGCGGATCTATCACTTTCGTGGCCACGAGATGGTCCAGCGCACGCTGGACCATTCATTCGTGCAGCGCCTGATCGACGAAGGCAAGATCACCGAAGCCGCGGCGAATACCCACCCGCAGTCGAACCTGCTGACCGGCTGCCTGGGCACCGAGCAGGAGCCGCCGGTGACGATGTGGCATATCGACCAGCTCGAATTTGGCGACACGCTGCTGGCCTGCTCCGACGGCCTGTGGCACTACTTCACGCCCAAGGAGCTGGGCGCGATCGTGCATGCGCTGCCGCCGCGCGGTGCGAGCGAAATGCTCATCAGCAAAGCCCGCCAACGGGCGCGCGGGGGTGGCGACAACCTGTCGCTGGCGCTGGTGCGTGTCGAGGCGCTCGGCAAATAAACGGCGCCGGCTCGGGCTGCGCTCACGGCCCTGACAGCGCGGCCTTGCGGCTCGCAAGTACCGCGCTGCGGTTTGTTCAATACAACGCTCATCGGGTCGCCGCGCTGGCCGGTGCGGGCAGCGTTGCTGCGCGCTGTTTGTTCGCCGCGCGATTTGCATTGCGTTGGTCAACCTCCAGCCGATGCGCCCGCGCCTCGCGCTCGCGTCTTTCGTACGCTGCGCGGCGGACGCTCTCGGCGCTGCTCGCCGGCGGCGCCACGGGTTTGGCCGCACTGACGACCGCAGCGCCAGTCGATATAGCGCCTGCGCTGGCATCTGCCGCCGACCGCACCGGCGCACCCGACAGCGCGCTCTGCGGGCGTGCCGGGCTGAGCGCAATTGCCGGCCGGCTGGAGGACCTTGTCGCCAACGCGGCCTGCTTTTGTGCCAGCGCACGCTCGCGCGCCAGCGCCCTTTCGCTGCGCTCGAATGCTGCCAGCGCCTGCTCACGCTCGTTCAAGACCAGCCGCGACTGGCGCCGCTGCGACCTCGCCGCGTCGATGCAGGCGGTGACCACGAAGTTGCTCGCGCAGTCGTCGCGGGCCTTTGCAAACACCGCCTCGATGGCCGATCGCTTGTGGGCAATCTCGCGCCGCTCGGCATCGACGCTCGCGGCCGCGGCCGACCGGACGCCGCCGCTTGCACACAGCAGCGCCAGCGCGGCAAGGGCAATGCGGCAACGGGGCGACATGACGGCTTTGTACAGCCTCTCGGCTCAGGTCAACGCGGTATCGACCTCGCGCCGCTCAAGCGCGAGAAAAGCGCTCGACTGCATCTCGGCCAGGCGCGAAACAGTGCGCGGGAATTCATGCGCCAGCGGGCCTTCGGTGTAGAGCTGATCGGCCGCCACTTCGGCCGACAGGAGCAGCTTCACGCGCCGGTCGTAGAGCACGTCGACGAGCCAGGTAAAACGCCGCGCCTCGCTGGCCAGCCGCGGCGACATCTGCGGTACACCCGAGAGCAAGACGGTGTGGAAACGCGCCGCAACTTCCAGGTAGTCGTTCTGCGATCGTGGCCCGCCACACAGGGTCTTGAAATCGAACCAGACGACGCCGCCGGCGCGCCGCAGCGAGCGCAGTTCGCGGTGTTCGATGTGCAGCAGCGGGTCTTCGTCCCGCGCTTCGGCCAACTCTTCAAACGCGGCTTGCAGCGCAGCGTCGGCGGCTGCACCCAGGGGCGTGTGGTACATCGTCACATGCGCCAGCGTGCGTTGCCGGTAGTCGGTGCCGGCGTCGACGCCGATGACTTCGAGGTGGCTCTTCAAGAGCTCGATCGCCGGCAGGATGCGGTCGCGATGCAGTCCGTTCGGGTACAGCGCGTCGGGGTGGAAGTTCGACGTCGTCACGATGCTCACGCGGTTGGCAAACAGCGCGTCGAGCAGCCGGTGCAGGATCATCGCGTCGGTGACATCGGCAACGTGGAACTCGTCGAAGCAGATCAGCCTGAAGCGCCGCGCGATGCGTTTGCCGAGCTCGTCGAGCGGGTTGACGGTGCCCTTCAGGTCTTGCAGCTCGCGGTGCACCTCGCGCATGAATTCATGGAAGTGCAGGCGCGTCTTGCGCGTCAGCGGCACCGACTGGAAAAAGCAGTCCATCAAAAAACTTTTTCCGCGCCCGACGCCGCCGTGCATGTAGACACCACGCGGGATTGGCGGGCGGCTGATTAATTTGGTCAGCGCATTGCTGCGGCGCGCCTTGTAGTCGGCCCATTCCTGCTCGCAGCGTTCGAGCGCGTCGATGGCGCGCAACTGCGCGGCGTCGCTGCGGTAGCCGCGCTCGATGAGCGTCGCTTCGTAGAGAGTCCTGACGCCGGGCAAACCCGCCACCACGGCGTCAGAAGTTCAGCGCGCGTTTGTCTACCGCAAGTGCGGCTTCCTTGGTCGCCTCGCTCAACGACGGATGGGCGTGGCAGATGCGCGCGATGTCTTCACTGCTGGCCTTGAACTCCATCGCGACGACACATTCGGCGATCAGCTCGCTGGCCATCGGGCCGACGATGTGCACGCCCAGGATCTCGTCGGTAACCGCATCGGCGAGCATCTTGACCATGCCGGTCGTGTCGCCCAAGGCACGCGCGCGTCCGTTGGCCATGAACGGGAAGGTGCCGGCACGATAGGCCCGCCCGGCAGCCTTGAGCTGCTCTTCGGTCTGGCCGACCCAGGCGATCTCCGGCGAGGTGTAGATGACCCAGGGGATGGTGTTGAAATTGACATGGCCATGCTGGCCGGCGATGCGCTCGGCAACCGCGACCCCTTCTTCTTCTGCCTTGTGCGCCAGCATCGGGCCGCGCACCACATCGCCCACCGCCCAGACGCCGGGCAGGTTGGTGCGGCAGTCATCGTCGACGACGATCGCACCACGTTCGTCGAGCTTCAGGCCCACGCCTTCAGCATTCAGCCCGGTGGTGTTGGGCACGCGGCCGATCGAGACGATAAGCCGGTCGACGCTGAGCAACTGCGCAGCGCCCTTGGCGTCGGTGTACGCCACCGTGACGCCGTTTTTGCCAGATTCGATCGCGCCGACCTTGACGCCGAGCTCGATCTTCAGACCCTGCTTGGTGAAGGCCTTGTGCGCTTCCTTGGCGATCTGCCCGTCAACCGCACCCAGCAAGGTCGGCAGCGCTTCGAGCACGGTGACCTCGGCGCCGAGCCGGCGCCAGACCGAGCCCATCTCCAGGCCGATGACACCCGAGCCGATCAGCGCCAGCTTGGCTGGCACGTCGGTGATCCGCAGCGCACCGTCATTGCTAAGAATGCGCTCTTCGTCGAACGCCGCGCCGGGCAGTGCGCGAGCGGTGGAGCCGGTGGCGACGATGATCTGCTTGGCGTTCAGCGACTCATCGCCGACCGCGATCTCATAGCCGCCGTCAGCGGCTTTGACAAACGCGCCGCGGCCGTGGAAAAAAGCGACCTTGTTCTTTTTCAGCAGGAACAGGATGCCGTCGTTGTTCTGCTTGACCACCGTGTCCTTGCGGCCCAGCATTCTGGCCAGGTCCAGCGTCAGGCTGCCAACCCCGATGCCATGGTCGGCAAAATGTTTGCCGGCATGTTCGAAGTATTCGCTGGACTGCAGCAGCGCCTTGCTCGGGATGCAGCCGACATTGGTGCAGGTGCCGCCCGGTGCCGGGCCGCCCTTGGCGTTTTTCCACTCGTCGATGCAGGCGGTGCTGAACCCGAGCTGCGCCGCGCGGATCGCGGCGATGTAGCCGCCGGGCCCGCCGCCGATGACGATGACGTCAAAATTCTTGGACATGGAGTTTTCTTGTGTACGTGCAGATCACTCGTTAGGCACGAAGATCCACAGCAGGATGTAGAGCAGCACACCGGTGCCGCCAAAGAGGGCGAGTGCGACCAGGATCAGGCGCCAGATCCACGACTTGACGCCGCTGACGACGCCCAGCCCGCCACACACACCACCGATCCAGCGGTCGCCGTTGCTGCGCCGAAAGCGGTTGATCGCCAGCGCAGCGGGCGCGTTTGTGGTCGCGTTCTCGGGTGCCGGCGGCGCACCACCGCCATCGAGCAGGCGCTGCTTCGCACGCTGGAACTCTTCTTCGTTGAGCACGCCGCGCGTGCGCAACTCGTCCAGGCGCGACAGTTCTTCGGCAAGTGACATGGTTGGCCCCTTCAGTGAAGCGAGGTCGAAACGCGGATCTGGAAGACCGCGACGATCAGATATCGAACAACAAACGCGCCGGATCTTCGAGCGCGTCCTTCATCGTCACCAGGCCGAGCACCGCTTCGCGGCCGTCGATGATGCGGTGGTCGTAGCTCATCGCCAGGTAGTTCATCGGGCGCACCACGATCTGGCCGTTTTCAACCACCGCGCGGTCCTTGGTGGCATGCACGCCGAGGATCGCACTCTGCGGCGGGTTGATGATCGGCGTGCTCAGCATCGAGCCAAAGACGCCGCCGTTGCTGATCGAAAAAGTGCCGCCGGTCAGCTCGTCCATCGACAGCTTGCCGTCACGGGCCTTGGTGCCATATTCGGCAATCTTCTTTTCGATATCGGCAAAGCTCATCTGGTCGGCGTTGCGCAGGATCGGCACCACCAGCCCGCGTGGTGAACCGACCGCGATGCCGATATCGAAATAGCCGTGGTAGACGATATCGTTGCCGTCGACGCTGGCATTGATCACCGGGTACTTTTTCAGCGCTGCGACCGCGGCCTTGACGAAGAAGCTCATGAAGCCGAGCTTGGTGCCATGCTCCTTCTCAAACCTTTCCTGGAAGCGTTTGCGCATCTCCATCAGCGGCGCCATATTGACCTCGTTGAAGGTCGTCAGGATCGCGTTGGTGGCCTGCGATTGCAGCAGCCGCTCGGCGACGCGGGCGCGCAGCCGAGACATCGGCACCCGCTGCTCGGGGCGGTCGCCCAGGCTGGGCATCGGCGGCGCAGCGACTGTCGGTAGAGCGCGCTGCGCAGCGACTGCCGGCGCGGTGGTCGCAGCCGGTGCAGCAGCGGGCGCGGCCTTCGGCGCCGCCAGCGCGCCGAGCACATCACCCTTGGTCACGCGGCCGTCCTTGCCCGTGCCGGCGACACTGCCGCGGCCAAGCTGGTTGTCGGCCATCAGCTTGGCTGCGGCGGGCATCACCGCGTCGGATTTGGCCGCCGGCGCGGCGGTCGGCGCAGCAGTCGCAGCAGCAACCGCAACGGCTGGTGCGGCCGCAGCGCTGGCCTTGCCTTCGGTATCGATGCGCGCGATGAGCTGATCGCTGACCACCAGGCCGCCGTCGGCGACAACCTGTTCGGCGAGCACACCGCCGGCCGGCGCCGGCACTTCGAGCACGACCTTGTCGGTCTCGATTTCGATCAGGATCTCGTCCATCTCGACGGCGTCGCCGGGCTTCTTTTTCCATTGCAGCAGCGTCGCTTCTGCAACCGATTCCGACAGTTGCGGAACCTTGACTTCGATGAGGGCCATGAATGTTCTCGTCAGGTGTTTTTTGAGTGTTTGTTCGGGGTTTGGGTGCGCGGTTACTTGGCCAGCACAAAACCCTTGAGCTTGCCAAAGGCCTGGTCGAGCAAGGCCTTCAACTGCTCCTGGTGCAGGTGGGCGTAACCAACTGCGGGCGACGCCGACGGCGGCCGGCCGGCATAACCCAGGCGCTGGCCTTCAACCATGTTTTCGTGCACGTAATGCTGGACGTAGAACCAGGCACCCTGGTTCTGCGGCTCGTCCTGGCACCAGACGATCTCGGTCGCGTTCGGGAAGCGTTTCATCTCTGCCGCGAAGGCCTTGTGCGGGAACGGGTAGAGCTGCTCAACGCGCACGATGGCGACATCCCAGGCCTTTTTCTCGTCGCGCTTCTTGATCAGGTCGTAGGCGACCTTGCCCGAGCAGGCGATGACCCGTTTGACCGTTTCGCCTTCGACTTCAGCGCGCGCCGGGCCGATCACGGTCTTGAATTCGCCCTTGGTGAACTCGGTCAGCGGCGAGGTCGCGTCCTTCGCGCGCAGCAGCGACTTCGGCGTGAAGATGATCAGCGGCTTGCGAAACTGGCGCACCATCTGCCGGCGCAGCAGGTGGAAGATCTGGCTCGCCGATGTCGGCTGCACGATCTGCATATTGTTGTCGGCGGCCAGCTGCATGAAACGCTCCAGGCGCGCCGACGAATGCTCCGGCCCCTGGCCTTCATAACCATGCGGCAGCATCAATGTCAGGCCATTCACGCGGCCCCACTTGACCTCGCCCGAAGCGATGAACTGATCGATGACGACCTGCGCGCCATTCGCAAAGTCGCCGAACTGGGCTTCCCAGATCGTCAGCGTATTCGGCTCGGCGGCCGCGTACCCATACTCGAACCCGAGCACCGCTTCTTCTGACAGAAGGGAGTCGATCACTACAAACGGTGCCTGGCCCTCGGCGATGTTCTGCAGCGGCACCCAGGTGCCGGTATCCCACTTCTCGCGGTCCTGGTCGTGCAGCACCGCGTGGCGGTGCGTGAAGGTGCCGCGGCCGCAGTCTTCGCCCGAAAGGCGGACGGCATAACCACTGGCGACCAGCGACGCATAGGCCAGCGTCTCGCCCATGCCCCAATCGACGTTGATCTCGCCGCGGCCCATCGCAGCGCGGTCGGCAAGCACCTTCTGCACCAGCGAGTGGGCCTTGAACCCGCCCGGCAGCGTGGTGATCTTTTCCGCCAGGCGCCTGACCTCGGCCAGCGGCAAAGCGGTGTCAGCCGAGTCGGTCCACTTGCGGCCGAGGAACGGCGCCCAGTCGACGGCGTATTTGCTCTTGAAGTTGGTCAGCACCGGGTCGACGGTATGTTTGCCGGCGTCCATCGCAGCACGGAAATCCTTCATCATCTGGTCGGGGCCGTTGGCTTGCAGCACGCCTTGCGCAACGAGCTTTTCGCCGTACAGCCGGCGCGTGCCCGGGTGTTGCGCGATCTTCTTGTACATCAGCGGCTGGGTCAGGCTCGGTGTGTCCTGCTCGTTGTGGCCGAGCTTGCGGAAGCAGATGATGTCGACGACCACATCCTTCTTGAACTGCTGGCGGTAGTCCATCGCCAACTGGGTGCACAGCACCACCGCTTCGGGGTCGTCGCCGTTGACATGCAGCACCGGCGCTTCAATCATTTTGACGACGTCGGTGCAATACAGCGTCGAGCGTGAGTCGCGCGGGTCGCTGGTCGTGAAGCCGATCTGGTTGTTGATCACCAGGTGCACCGTGCCACCGGTGAAATAGCCGCGTGTCTGCGCCAGCGCCAGCGTTTCCATGACCACGCCCTGGCCGGCAAAAGCGGCGTCGCCATGCACGATCACGGGCAGCACCTGCGCGCCGGTCTTGTCGCCGCGCCGGTCCATGCGCGCCTTGACCGAACCTTCGACCACCGGGTTGACGATCTCCAGGTGCGACGGATTGAACGCCAGGCTCAGGTGCACTGCGCCGCCGGGCGTGGTGACATCACTGCTGAAACCCTGGTGATACTTGACGTCGCCCGAAGGCAGCGCTTCTGGCGCGGTGTGGTCGAACTCGGCAAACAGGTCCGCCGGCATCTTGCCCAACGTATTGACGAGCACGTTGAGGCGGCCGCGGTGGGCCATGCCGATGACAATCTCCTGCACCCCCTTGGCGCCGGCGCGCTGCACCAGGTCGTCGATCGAGGCGATGAAACTCTCGCCGCCTTCGAGCGAAAACCGCTTCTGGCCAACGTATTTGGTGTGCAGATAACGCTCCAGCCCCTCGGCCGCGGTGAGGCGGTCGAGGATGTGTTTTTTCTCGGAAGTGCTGAAGCTCGGCTTGCTGCGGATCGCTTCCAGGCGCTCCTGCCACCAGCGCTTTTCGCCGGGGTCGGTGCAATGCATGAACTCGGCACCCACCGAGCCGCAGTAGGTTTCGCGCAGCGCCTGCACGATCTCGCGCAGGGTCATGTTTTCGGCCTTGCCGAAGTAGGTGTTGCCGGCCGAAAAAGTGATGTCCATGTCACTTTCGGTGAGGTCGTAGAAGACCGGTTCGAGCTCGGGAATCTTCGGCCGCTCGGTACGCTTGAGCGGGTCGAGGTCGGCCCAGCGTGACCCCAGGAAACGGTAAGCCGCGATCAGCGACTGCACATGAACCTGCTTGCGCGCCACCGCCAGGTCGGCCTCGCTGGCCTTGAGCGCGAACGCGTTCGCCTTGGCCCGCTGGGCGAAGGATTCGACCACCGGCGCATGCGCCACGTCGCGGCCTTCGCCGCCGTCGGCGGCCGGCACATGCTGCAGGTTGTCGAAATAGGTGCGCCAGTTGTCGGGCACGCTGCCGGGGTTGTCGAGATAGGCCTCGTACAACTCCTCGACATAAGGGGCGTTGCCCCCGAACAGGTACGAGTTGGACCTGGTCTGCTGCATCATCTGGCGCTCACCTTTGCGCCGGTCTGCGGCGCTTGCGATGGGTTGGAATAAACCTTCCGCGTCCCCGGCTTCACCGGGCAAGCGGACTAGCGATCCACCTTGCTGCTGCCAGCGGTCAGGGCCAGCGTGCAAGGGGACGAGGAAGGACCTCACGAAAACGGGCCGACTCTAGCACCGGCGACTGACGTGACTCCATCCATCAAGACGGTGTTTCACGGTCTGGCGCTGCGGGCATCGCGGGCTCGGTCGTTCAGCGCATCGGAGCCGCTACACAACGGGAACACCCTGATGCACCCGCGCCGCGCTGCGCCGACCTGAGGCTCCGCGCAGATCGTTGATCGTGTACGGTGAACTGACGTACACTGTCTTGACTCCAAGGATCGCCATGGCAACGCAAGAGACCGCTCGAACCGCCCGCGTCGAAGCGCGCATCGCGCCCGATGCACTTGCCGTCGTACGCCGTGCTGCCGAGCTGCAGGGCCGCAGTGTCAGTGACTTCCTGGTGGCCGCTGCGCTGAAGGATGCGCAGCGCACGATCGAGGACGCGCAGATCATTCGCCTGTCGATCGATGACCAGCATCGATTCGCCGCACTGCTGCTGAACCCGCCCCCGCTCGCGCCCGCCACGAAACGGGCGCTCAAGGCCCGCCAACGCCTGATCGCCGGCACGAAGTGACGGCGCCTTTCCGGGTCGAGTTGCTGGGCCTTGCGCATGCCCGGGACGCCTTCAACTGCGGCGTCGAAGCGCTCGATCGCTACCTGGCCCACCAGGCCAACCAAGACATTCGGCGCCGCGTCAGCGCCTGCTATGTTGCCGTCGAAATCAGCAGCGGCACGATCGCTGGCTACTACACCCTGGCCGCCGGCGGCGTGCCGCTCACCGACTTGCCCGAGGCGCTGTCCAAGAAGCTGCCCCGCTATCCATCCGTTCCGGTGGCACGCGTCGGCCGCCTGGCGGTCGATCAGGCGTTTCAAGGCAGGAAACTCGGTGGTGCATTGCTTGCCGACGCCGCCATGCGCGCGACTCGATCCGAGGTTGCCGTGTTCGCGCTGGCGGTCGATGCCAAGAACGACACCGCCGAAGCGTTCTACCATCACCACGGTTTCGTGGCTTTTGGCAGCCAGGCCAGGCAGCTGATCGTGTCACTCAAGCGCTTCGCGCCCGAAGCCGGGTAGCGAACTGCCACCAAGCTTGGAAGGCGATGCAAAAGTGACTCCCGGAATGCCGGAACCCTTGCAGCATCAGGATCAAGAGCCCGACGCCCGATAGGCGACGGGGTCGAAAAGGGAGGCCCATGCCGCAAGACGCACCGCTGACATTCTTCGAGCACCCGATCCTCAATTCGCCTTACGCCTACCCGGGCAGGCATTGGGAGCTGGACACCGACGGTCAGCCCACCAACCAGCTGATCGAATCACGCCGCCGCTCGGACCTGATCACGCCCGTCCCCAAGGCGAAAAAGCGCAAGGCCCCCAAGGGCCCGACCGCACAGGTCGAGATGGAGCTGACCGCCGACGACGAAGGCCTCAGCACGGCCGAGCAGAAGTACGACCCGACCCCGATCATCAACGAGCTGCGCGGCTATGTGGACACCTGGCGCGCACTGCCCAACCCGCAGCAGTGGCAGGTCACGCCCGAGACGGCACGCCTGCTGCAGCACTGGCGTCATCACTCCTTCCAGGGCGTGCGGCCGTTTTTCTGCCAGATCGAAGCGGTCGAGACTGCCATCTGGCTGACCGAGGTCGCGCCCAAGCTCGGCGGCGCGGCGGGCAAGAAGTTCCGGCAACACTTGGCGGGCGCAAATGCGATGTCCAACCCCGAGTTGTTCCGCATCGCGCTCAAGCTGGCCACCGGGGCGGGCAAGACCACCGTCATGGCCATGCTCATCGCCTGGCAGACCGTGAATGCCGTGCGGCATTCGGCGAGCAAGCAGTTCACCCGCGGCTTCCTTGTCGTAGCACCAGGCCTGACCATCAAGGACCGCCTGCGCGTATTGCTGCCGCAGGACCCGGACAGCTACTACGCCAATCGGGAGATCGTGCCCGGCGACATGCTGGGCGACATCAAGCGCGCCGTCATCGTCATCACCAATTACCACGCCTTCAAATTGCGCGAGACGCTGGACATCTCATCCGCCGGCCGGGCGTTGCTGCAAGGCCGCGGCACGCCGCTGCAGACCCTCGAGACCGATGGCCAGATGCTTCAGCGCGTGATGCCCGAACTCATGGGCATCAAGAACGTGCTCGTCATCAACGACGAAGCCCACCACTGCTACCGCGCCAAGCCAAAAGAGGCGCAAGGCGAGATCGAAGACCTCAAGGGCGACGACAAGGACGAGGCGAAGAAGAACAACGAAGCCGCGCGCCTGTGGATCAGCGGCATCGAGGCCGTCAAACGCAAGCTCGGTGTGCCCACCGTAGTCGACCTCTCGGCCACGCCCTTCTTCCTGCGTGGCTCGGGCTATGCCGAAGGCACGCTGTTCCCCTGGACGATGTGCGACTTCTCGCTGATGGACGCCATCGAGAGCGGCATCGTCAAGCTGCCGCGGGTGCCGGTGTCCGACAACATCTCTGGCGCCGACGCACCGAAGTTCCGCAACCTGTGGGACCACATCGGCAAGCGCATGCCGAAGAAGGGCGTGCGCAATGCCGGCAAGCTGGATCCGCTGTCCCTGCCCACGGAGCTGTACACCGCGCTGGAGGCGCTGTACGGCCACTACGCCAGGGTCTTCGACAGTTGGCAGGCCCAAGGCATCGAGGTGCCGCCGGTGTTCATCGTGGTGTGCAACAACACGGCCACGTCCAAACTGGTCTATGACTATGTCTCCGGCTTCGAACGCACCAACGAAGCGACCCAAGACACACCAACCCGCACGTTGGAAAACGGCCGCCTCAAGCTCTTCCGCAACTACGACGACAACGGCCAGAAGCTGGCCCGCCCGCGCACGCTGCTGATCGACAGCGAGCAGCTCGAATCCGGCGATGCGCTGGACCCGGCTTTTCGCGACATCGAGGCCGACACCATCGAGCGTTTCCGCTACGAGATTCGTGAGCGCACCGGCAACCGCGAGTTGGCCGACAAGCTCACCGATGCCGATCTGCTGCGCGAGGTGATGAACACCGTGGGCAAACCAGGCAAGCTGGGCGAAGGCATCCGCTGCGTGGTCAGCGTCTCCATGCTCACCGAAGGCTGGGACGCCAACACCGTGACCCACGTGCTCGGTGTTCGTGCCTTCGGCACGCAACTGCTGTGCGAACAGGTGGTGGGCCGTGCGCTGCGCCGGCAGAGCTACACGCTGAACGCCGAAGACAAGTTCGACGTGGAGTACGCAGACGTGCTGGGCATCCCCTTCGACTTCGCCGCCAAGCCGGTGGTGGTGCCGCCCAAGCCGCCGGTGAAGACCACGCGGGTGCAGGCCATCAGCCCCGACCGCGATGCGCTGGAGATCCGCTTCCCGCGTGTCGATGGCTATCGGGTGGAGTTGCCGGCCGAGCGCCTGAAGGCCACTTTTAGCGCGAACTCCGGCCTCACCCTCACGCCTGACCTGGTCGGCCCGTCCACCACGCAGAACCTGGGGATCGTGGGCAAAGGCGTGAACCTGACGGTGGAGCATCTGGAGGACACGCGCGACAACTCGATCGCATTCCACCTGGCCAAGCACCTGCTGTATCGCAAGTACCGCGACCCGGGCGAAGACCCGAAGCTGCATCTGTTCGGCCAGCTCAAGGGCATCGCGCAGGAATGGGTGCGTGACCACCTCAAGTGCCGCGGTGGCACCTGGAAAGCGCAGGTGATGCATCAGGAGATCACCGATATGGCCTGCGAGCGCATCCATGCCGCCATCACGGCCCACATCAGCGCCACGCCGGCCGGCACGAACGCCGTGCGCGTGGTGCTCGATCCGTTCAACCCCACGGGCAGCACGCGACACGTGAACTTCACCACCGCCAGGCAGACCTTGTGGGCTACACAAGGCCCACCGCCCAAGAGCCACGTGAACTGGATCGTGTTCGACAGCGACTGGGAAGCCGAGTTCTGCCGCGTGGCCGAAGCCCACCCGCAAGTGCTGGCCTACGCCAAGAACCACAGCCTGGGTTTCGAAGTGCCCTACCGCATGGGCGGCACGCAGCGGCACTATCGCCCCGACTTCATCGTCCGTATCGATGACGGCCACGCCGACCCGCTGAACCTCGTCGTGGAGATCAAGGGCTTCCGTGGCGAAGACGCCGTTGCCAAGGCCGACACCATGACCACGCAATGGGTGCCGGGCGTCAACGCGCTGGGCACCTATGGCCGCTGGGCCTTTGCCGAATTCCGCTCAGCGCATGAGCTCGAAGCCGACTTCGCGCGGCTCATCGCTGGCATCGCCAGCGATATCATGAATCGTCCAACCAGCCTGCCCGACCCTGGCCGTCACCATGAAACCTTCTGAAGCCCTGCGATCCCACCGTGCCGCCATTCGAAGCGTGGTGCATGCCAATCGCGCGTCCAACGCCAGGGTGTTTGGCTCGGTGCTGCACGGCCAGGACACCGACGAGAGTGACCTGGACCTCCTTGTCGACCCGACACCGGACACCACGCTCTTTGACATCAGCGCGATCCGCATCGAGCTTCGCAAGCTGTTGGGCGTGCCCGTCGACGTACTGACACCTAATGCGCTGCCGGACAAGTTTCGCGCGGCGGTTATCGCCGAAGCCCTGCCCGTATGAGCGCGCCGGGTAGTCCAGTGAGCCCCGACCCCAAGCGGCTGGCAGACTATCTCGGCCACATGCTCGAGGCCATCCAGCGCATCGAGCGCTATACAGGCGCCCTGGACCCGGCAGCCTTCCTGGCCAGCGACATCGTCCAGGACGCCGTGATACGCAACCTCGAAGTCATCGGCGAAGCCAGCCGCAACATCGAGCGGCTGCATCCGGATTTTGCGGCCGCGCATCCCGAACTGCCACTGAAGCTGGCCAGCGACATGCGCAATGCCTTGGCGCACGGCTACTTCAAGATCGACCTCCCGATTGTCTGGAAGACGATCCAGCACGACTTGCCAGGGCTTCGGGCCACCCTGCGCGCGCTGTTGCCTGGCGTCGAGAACCCTGAACCATGACCACTTTGACCACCTACCCGCTGCGCCTGCCCAAGTCCGTCAAGGCCGAAGTCGAGGCCTTGAGCAAGGCCGATGGCACCAGCCTGAACCAGTTTGTCGCCATCGCGGTCGCCGAAAAGATCGCGGTGCTGAAAACCGCGGCTTTCTTCAAGGAGCGGCGGCAGCGGTCCACCGGCAAGGCGCTCGAAGCCTTTTTGTCGCGCACCGACGGCGAACCCCCGCGCGAGGGTGACGAGCTGCCCGAGGGCTACCAGCCCCTGGCGGCCCGCGCCCAGCCGGCACGCAAACGCCCGGCGGCCAAGCCCGCAGCGGCACCGCGCCGTGCCGCCAAGAAGAAGCCGGCCTGAGCCACCGGCGCGGCCAGCGTCTGCACCACAACAAGCCCCAGGGAGACGCCGCATGGCGACCAGAAAGACAACGGCACCCACGGCCAGATTCGTCGGCGTGGACGCACTGAAGCACAGCGACGACAAACGCAAGAACATCCCCACCGCCGAGTACCAGAGCCTGATGGCCGACGAGGCCCGAAAACCGGTCCAGGTGAGCTACCCGCGCAGCACGACGAATGCCGACCACCTGCACGCCGAAAAGCAGCAGCGCAACCGCGACCTCGACCCGCAACTCGTGTGGCGCGGCAAGGACGAGCAGGACTGGACCGACCTGGTGGTCAACGCACCGCCGCTGTACATCCAGGAAAAGGTGCACCCCAAGGTGCTGATCGACGACCTGCAACAGCAGACGCGGGCGCGGCGCGAGGGCGCCCCCGGCAGCACCGTGGACATGTTCGGCGACTTCAACGGCATCCCCGCCGGCGCCGACAAGACCGACTTCTACGCCCACGACCAGAACTGGACCAACCGCATGATCCTGGGCGACAGCCTGCAGGTGATGGCGAGCCTGGCCGAGCGCGAAGGCCTGCGCGGCAAGGTGCAGTGCGTGTACCTGGACCCGCCGTACGGCATCAAGTTCAACTCCAACTTCCAGTGGAGCACGACCAGCCGCGACGTGAAGGACGGCAACCGCGACCACATCAGCCGCGAGCCCGAGCAGGTGAAGGCGTTCCGCGACACCTGGCGCGACGGGATCAATTCCTACCTTACATATTTGCGCGACCGGATGACAGTGGCGCGGGACCTGCTGACAGATACAGGCTCAATATTTGTTCAGATCGGCGACGAGAACGCTCACCGCGTCCGGTCACTCATGGACGAAGTATTCGGTGTCGACAACTGGGTATCGACGATCACCCTTAAGAAGACTGCGGGTCAAGACGAGCGTCTTATCAACAATGTCGCTGACTACATTCTCTGGTTTGCCAAGGACAAGCAGTCGATCAAGTATCGAGACCTGTTCAATGTTCGGGAGTTGAACTTTCAGGACCTCGGACAGTACGGTCGCATCGAGCTTGAGGGCGGCGATCGAAGGGGCTTATCCCTTGAGGACTTCGATGTCATTGGTCGACTCAAAATGGAGGGCCGCCCGTTCCAGCAAATCGTTGCAACGTCGAGCGGCCACGGAGGCAACACCGCCTTTCCCATCTCCTTTGAAGGACGCGACTACCTTCCAACTGCAAATCGGCACTGGAGCAGTCACGCCCAAGGTATGGAACGCCTGGTCCGTGCGCAACGCCTGGCAGCGTCAAAGACCGGAATTCGGTACGTCCGGTTCTTTGACGACTTCGTGGCGCAAACTACCAACAACGTCTGGACTGATGTTGGAAGCGCCACAGACAAGAAGTACGTTGTAGAGACGGGGCCTGCAGTAATCCAGCGTTGCATCCTCATGGCTACCGACCCAGGCGACCTTGTGCTTGATCCGACCTGCGGGTCCGGTACCACCGCCTACGTCGCCGAGCAATGGGGCCGGCGCTGGATCACGATCGACACCTCGCGCGTGGCCCTGGCGCTGGCGCGAGCCCGAATCATGGGCGCGCGCTATCCCTACTACCTGCTGGCCGACTCGCCCGAAGGCCAGTTGAAGGAAGCCGAAGTCACGCGCAGCGTGCCGAGCAGCCAGCCC